>NZ_OZ060377.1:0-300000 GCF_964059075.1 Buchnera aphidicola (Pterocallis alni)
TTATTAAATATTTTAGTTCTGTATAATGGTTTATTATTAAATATTTTAGTTCTGTATAATGGTTTATTATTAAATATTTTAGTTCTGTATAATGGTTTATTATATATTATTTCTTGTTTTAAAATTTATTTTTTTTTTTAGAAATTTTTAAAAAAATTATATCATATTTATTTGAAAAGTCAATATAATTTGATTTTTTTTTTTATTTTCTAAACAATTTAGAAAAATTTTTTATTGTATTAAATAATTAAATTTATCTAGTATGTTTATTAGATTTAATTAATAAAAGGTATTGTATGAATTGTAAATATAATTATTTTGATGTGATTGTAGTAGGTGGTGGGCATGCAGGTATTGAAGCTGCTTTAGCATCATCACGAATGGGTTATAAAATTTTGTTATTAACTCAATCAATGAATGATTTAGGAACCTTATCTTGTAATCCTGCTATTGGGGGAATTGGGAAAAGTCATTTGGTTAAAGAAATAGATGCGTTAGGTGGTATGATGGCTATTGCAGCTGATTATTCTGGCATTCAGTTTCGTACTTTAAATGCTTCGAAAGGTCCTTCAGTTCGTTCGACCAGAGCACAGGTTGATCGCACAATTTATAAAAAATTTGTTATTAATACTCTAATGAATCAAAAAAATATATTTCTTATTTTAGAAGAAGTACATGATTTAATTATAAAAAATGATACTATTTTAGGTGTACAAACAATAAATAATAATTTTTTTTACTCTTCTGCAGTAATATTAACAACTGGTACTTTTTTAGGTGGTAAAATCTATTTAGGTTTAAAAAAATATTCTGGTGGTAGAATAAATGATAAATCATCTATTAAATTATCTGATAGGTTAAAAGAATTACCTTTAAAGATTGGAAGATTAAAAACAGGTACACCTCCTCGAATTGATATTCGTACTATTAATTTTCAACTTTTAACTAAACAATGTGGGGATTCTTTAGAATCAGTATTTTCTTTTATTGGTAATAAATATCATCATCCTCCACAAATATCTTGTTATTTAACTCATACTAATGAAAAAACACATAATATTATTAAAAAAAATCTTCAATATAGTCCTATGTATTCCGGTATTATATCTGGTATTGGTCCTAGATATTGTCCTTCTATTGAAGATAAGATTATCAGATTTCCAGACAAAAAATCTCATCAAATTTTTATTGAACCAGAGGGTTTGAATTGTATAGAAGTTTATCCAAATGGTATTTCAACAAGTTTACCTATTAATGTACAACAACAATTAGTTAATTCTATTAAAGGTTTAGAATATGCTAAGATTATTAAACCTGGTTATGCTGTAGAATATGATTTTATAGACCCTACTGGATTAAAGTTGACTTTAGAAAGTAAATTTGTTAGTGGATTATTTTTAGCTGGTCAAATTAATGGTACTACTGGGTATGAAGAGGCTGCTTCTCAAGGATTATTAGCAGGATTAAACGCTTCTTTATATGTTTCTAATATGGATGGTTGGTATCCAAGAAGAAATCAAGCTTATTTAGGTGTTTTGATTGATGATCTATGTACTAAAGGTACTAGTGAACCATATCGTATGTTTACAGCTAGAGCAGAATACCGTTTATTATTAAGAGAAGATAATGCTGATTTAAGATTAACAAAAATTGCGAGAAATTTTGGATTAATTAATAATTTAAGGTGGGAAATATATAATAAAAAAATTCTTAATATTCGTAAATTAAAAAAAAAAATAAAAGATTTTTTTATTTATCCTAATAGTCAAATTTCTAATGTACTGAATGATGTTTTTCATATTAAAATACACAAGAAAACTTATATATCTGATGTAATTAAGCGTCCTGAAATGAATTTTTTAGACATTTTAAAATCAGAAATTTTTTCTATTTTTCATACCAATTATGATGCATTATATGAAGTTATTACACAAATAAAATATCAAGGTTATATTTTAAAACAAAAAAAAGAAATTATTAAACATATAAAAAATGAACATAGTATTTTACCTATTTCATTTGATTATAGTAAAATAATAGGATTATCCAATGAGGTAATTGTACAATTAAATTTATATCAACCGTATTCTATTGGGCAAGCTACTCGAATTCCAGGAATTACTCCCGCAGCAATATCTATTTTATTAATTTATTTTAAAAAACATCATCTATTAAATTATTGTATTTAATGTTTTTGCTTTGATGAAAATATTTGTATAATAGGAAATTATTTTAGTATTTCATATTAAGACAAAAATATTTTATTTTTTTTTATACTGTGTTATTGTAATAGATAAAGGTAATTATTATTATGTTTTTAAAAGAAATTTTTGATTCTGGAAAATATATTAGTCATCATTTACATCATTTACAATTTGATATTAAGCATTGTACATTTGTACATACACCACATATTTTCAATTATTGGGTGATAAATTTAGATTCTATTTTTTTTTCCTGTACTTTAGGTGTTTTATTTTTATTTTTTTTTTATACAATATCTAAAACATTATCTATTGATAAGCCTAATAATTATCAAATTTTTATTGAATTAATAGTAGATTTTGTCAATCAAAATGTAAAAGATATATATAAATCTAATAGTATATTAATTGCTCCATTATCTTTAACAATTTTTATTTGGATTGTGTTAATGAATTCTATGGATTTAATTCCGATAGATTTCATACCTTATTTTTTAAGATTAATATTTGGAATTAATTTTGTTCGAGTTGTTCCTTCAGCAGATATTAATATTACTATTTCTATTGCTTTATCAGTATTTGTATTAATTATCTATTATTCTATTACAGTTAAAGGTATTTTAGTTCTGATAAAAGAATTATTTACAATTCCATTTAATAGTATTTTTTTTTATCCAATTAATTTTTTATTAGAATTAATATCTTTATTATCTAAACCCACTTCTTTAGCATTACGTTTATTTGGAAATATGTATGCAGGAGAAATGATTTTTATTTTAATTGCTGGTTTTGTACCATGGTGGTTACAGTGGGTTTTAAGTGTTCCTTGGGCTATTTTCCATATTTTTATTATTTTATTGCAAGCTTTTATTTTTATGATTTTAACTATTGTTTATTTATCTTCTGCTTCAAGCAAACATTAATGTTAAAATTTATTATTAATAATTTTAATAAGTGAATATATTATGCATAATTTGAATATTTTATATTTATCAGCTAGTTTATTAATTGGTTTTGCTGCTATTGGTGCAGCTGTTGGGATTGGTATTCTAGGTGGAAAATTTTTAGATGGTGCAGCTCGTCAACCGGATTTGATTCCTATTTTACGTGCTCAGTTTTTTATTGTTATGGGTTTAGTAGATGCTATTCCTATGATCGCTGTAGGTATAGGTTTATATATGATTTTTGGATTATCTAAATAATAATATTGTTTTTTTGAATTATTGTATATTGATATGTAAGGATAAAGATTTTATGGATTTAAATGCAACTATATTAGGTCAATGTATTTCTTTTATTTTGTTTGTTTGGTTTTGTATGAAATATATTTGGCCGAAAATTATTTATGTTATCGAGTGTAGAAAAAAACAAATTATACAAATACATTCTAATTTAGAAAAAGTCAAACAAGATATAAAATTAGCGAAATTAAAATCATTAAATATTATTAAAAAGTCTAAAAAAAAAGCTGATTTAATTATACAAGATGCAGAACAGAATAAATATTTACTTTTAGAAGAAGCTAAAAGACATGCTCAAGAAGAAAGAAAACGTATTTTAGAATATACATTATCTGAAATTAATATACAAAAAGAAAAAATTAAAAATGAATTAATTGATCAAACGAATCATTTAGCTATTGAAATAGCTAATAAAATTATTAAGCATTCTTTTAAATATAAAGATTATGATGGTGATTTTTTTAATAAATTAGTAAATAATTTTTAACTATGGGAGATAAAATTGAGTGCAACAAGATATAATGATTATATCTAGATCGTATGCTAAAGCTATATTTGAATTTTCATTACAATATAATACTTGTAATGAATGGAAAATATTTCTTAAAAAATTTGATAACTTTGTGCATGATAAAAGAATGCAAATATTTTTTTATGGTATTTATTCGGAAAAAACAATATTAAATTTATTTATAATATATGCTAAATGTAAAATTAATGTATATGAAAAAAATTTAATTAAATTATTAATTTTTTATAAAAGATTTAAAATTATAAAGTATATTTTTATGTTTTTTATGGAATTATATAATAATTATTTCAATATTATGAATATTGAAATAATTTTTTCTAGAACAATCAGTATAAATAATATTAAGAAAATTTGTTTACTTTTACAAAATATATGTCATAAAAAAATTCATTTAACATATAAAATAAAACCATCTATTATTGATGGAATAATAATTCGTTCTAATGATGTTATAATTGACGACTGTATTTTAAGTCGTATAAATGAATTATCTACCTATCTATTATCTTGAGAGAGAAAATAAATAAGATATGCAATTAAATTCTATTGAAATTAGTGAATTAATTAAACAAAGAATAAAGAAATTTAATGTTATAAAAAAAATATCTAATCAAGGAGTAATTATTTCTGTCAGTGATGGTATTATACGTATTCATGGTATTAATCAAGCGATGTTAGGAGAAATGATTTTTATATCAGAAAACTTATATGCTTTAGCTTTAAACTTAGAAAGAGATGTGATTAGTGCAGTAGTTATGGGTGTATATATCAATCTTGTTGAAGGGATGTTTGTTTATTCTACTGGTAGAATCCTCGAAGTTCCTGTTGGATTATGTCTCTTGGGTCGTGTTGTTAATGCTTTAGGTGAATCTATTGATGGCAAGAATAAAATTGTTCCGAAACAATTTTTTCCTATAGAACAAGATGCTCCAGGTGTAATTGAACGTATTTCTGTTTCTGAACCTATGCAAACAGGTTATAAAGCAATTGATGCTATGATTCCTATTGGTAGAGGTCAAAGAGAATTAATTATAGGGGATCGTCAAACTGGTAAAACAGCATTAGCAATAGATACAATTATTAATCAAAAACAATCGGGTATTTTTTGTATTTATGTAGCTATTGGGCAAAAACAATCTACAATTTTACATATTATTAATAAGTTAGAACAGTATAATGCTTTATCTAATACTATTATAGTTGTTGCATCAGCTTCCGAATCTCCTGTAATGCAATATATTGCTCCTTATGCCGGTTGTGCCATGGGTGAATATTTTCGTGATCGTGGAGAAAATGCACTAATAGTATATGATGATTTATCAAAACATGCTATTGCATATCGCCAAATTTCTTTATTATTACGTAGACCTCCTGGAAGAGAAGCTTTTCCTGGTGATATTTTTTACCTCCATTCAAGGTTGTTAGAGAGAGCTTCAAGAATTAATGTAGAAAGTGTTAAAAAACGTACTAATGGATCAATATGTAATAAAACTGGTTCTTTAACTGCTATACCTATTATAGAAACACAATCTGGAGATGTTTCTTCTTTTATACCTACAAATGTTATTTCTATTACTGATGGTCAAATTTTTTTAGAATCTAATTTGTTTAATAAAGGTATTCGTCCTGCTATTAATCCTGGTATATCAGTATCTAGAGTAGGTGGATCTGCACAAACTGATATTATTAAAAAACTATCTTCTAAAATTAGAACATCTTTAGCACAATATCGTGAATTAGCTGTATTTTCTCAATTTTCCTCTGATTTAGATCAAATTACTAAAAAACAATTAAATCATGGGGAAAAAATTACTGAACTTTTAAAACAAAAACAATATTTTCCAATGTCTGTAGCAGAACAAGTATTAATTTTATTTTCAGCAGAATATGGTTTTATTGAGGATATTGCTTTAAATGATCTTCTTGTTTTTGAGCAAAAGATTATCAATTATTTTAATAAATATCATAGTGATTTAATAGAAGAAATTAATAATTGTATTAACTATAATGATATTTTGAAAATGAAATTACAAAATAGTATAATTGAATTTAAAAAAAAATATTATTAAGAAATAAAATATATATTTTATTAATATTGATTAAGGTTCTAATATGTCTAATATTAGATTGATAAAGAATAAAATTGAAAGTATTATGAGTACAAAAAAAATTACACGTACTATGGAAATGATTGCCATTTCTAAAATGCGTAAAGCGAAAAGTAGATTATTATCTAGTCAACCATATTTAACTATTACTAAAAAAATATTTTTTAATATTATGCAAGCAAATTCTAAATATCAACATTTCATTTTTAAAAATAGAATAATTATTAAACATGTTGCGATTATAGTTATTTCTTCCAATAAAGGATTATGTGGAAATTTAAATAACCATATATTTCATGAAGTAGTTAATATGGTGCATGATTATAATATTAAAAATATTCAATGTAGTTTATATATTTTTGGTTTAAAAGGTTTTTTATTTTTTCGCAATAAGAATTTATTTTGTAAAAAAAAATATATTAATCTTCATGAGGAAATTAAACATGATGAATTAGTAGATTTTGTTAATAATTTATTAAAAAAATATAAAAATACCAAAATTGATAAATTATTTATATTAAATAATTTACTATATACAACAGCAGATAAAAAGATTAATATTTTACAATTATTGCCTATTTCTACACAAGATTTAAATAATCACACAAATCTTTATTATAAAAAGTGGGATTATTTATATGAACCTGATTCTGTATTAGTCATTAATATATTATTAAAAAAATATATTTTATTTCAGATTTTTCAATGTATATTAGAAAATATCACATGTGAACAATCTACTCGTATGATAATTATGAAAAATGCTACAGAAAATAGCACATCTGTCATTCAAGAATTGAATCTTATATATAATAAAACACGTCAATTCAATATTACACAAGAATTAATTGAAATTATATCAGGATCTTCTGTAGTGTAGTATAATATATATTAAATTTAGATTATGATATTAAGGAATGTATATGCATACTGGGAAAATTATACAAATTATTGGAGCTGTAATTGATGTTGAGTTTAATAAAAAATATATACCTAAAATATATTATGCTTTAGAAGTACAGTTATTGAATAAAAAGGTATTAATTTTAGAAGTACAACAACAATTAGGATCAGGGATTGTACGAACTATTGCTATGGGTTCATCAAATGGATTGCAAAGAGGATTATCAGTAATTAATTTAGGTACTTATATTAAGGTACCAGTTGGCAGTGCTACTTTAGGTCGTATTATAAATGTGTTAGGTGAACCTATTGATATGAAAGGTATGATTCAAAATAAAAACGGATCAAAAGTAGAATATTGGCCTATACACAGAGCAGTTCCTACATTTCAAGAACAGTGTAATTCACAAACAATTTTAGAAACTGGAATTAAAGTTATTGATTTAATTTGTCCTTTTATCAAAGGGGGGAAAGTTGGATTATTTGGTGGTGCTGGTGTAGGTAAAACAGTAAATATGATGGAGTTAATACGTAATATTGCGGTACAACATTCTGGTTATTCTGTTTTTACTGGTGTGGGTGAGCGAACAAGAGAAGGTAATGATTTTTATTATGAAATGCAATCTTCTAACGTGTTAGATAAAGTTTCTTTAGTGTATGGGCAAATGAATGAACCTCCAGGGAATAGATTACGTGTTGCTTTTACTGGATTAACTTTAGCAGAAAAATTTCGAGAAGAAGGAAAAGATGTATTATTATTTATTGATAATATATATCGGTATATATTAGCTGGTACAGAAGTTTCTGCTTTATTAGGCAGAATACCTTCTGCTGTTGGATATCAACCAACATTATCAGAAGAAATGGGAATACTACAAGAACGGATCACTTCTACTAAGTCTGGTTCTATTACTTCAATACAAGCAGTATATGTTCCAGCGGATGATTTAACTGATCCAGCACCAGCAATTACTTTTTCTCATTTAGATTCTACAATTACATTAAGTAGACAAATAGCTTCTTTAGGAATTTATCCAGCAGTTGATCCTTTAAATTCTAATAGTAGGCATTTAGATATTTCTTTAGTAGGAGAAGAACATTATAATACAGCTAGGAAAGTACAATTTATATTACAAAAATATCAGGAATTAAAAGATATAATAGCTATTTTGGGTATGGATGAGTTATCTGAAAATGATAAATTGTTAGTTTCTAGAGCTCGAAAAATACAAAGATTTTTATCACAGCCTTTTTTTGTTGCAGAGGTGTTTACTGGATTTCCTGGGAAATATGTTTCTTTAAAAGATAATATTAAAGGATTTAAAGGTATTGTAGAAGGTTTATATGATGATCTTCCAGAACAAGCATTTTATATGAATGGAACTATTGAAGAAGTAATACAAAAATCTAAAAAATTATAGTTTTTCCATTTAGTATATTGATATAGGGTATTTTATGAAATGTTTTTTATATGTTGTAAATATTGAGAAATATGTTTTTCAAGGATATATGAAAAAAATTTTTGTACACGGTATTGAAGGTATGTTAAATATTTATCCTGGACATTCTCCTTTATTAACATTAATTAAACCAGGCCTTTTACATATTACGACTGAAGATATGAATGATATTTTTTTTTATATATCTAATGGTATTTTAGAAGTACAACCTGATATAGTTCATGTATTATCTGATATTATTATTCATACAAATGATTTAAATTATTTAAGTATGATTCGAGAAAAAAAAAAAATCATCAAAAAAATGGATTTGTGTACTTCTATTGTAGAAAAAAAATTTTTGAAAAATCAATTATTACAAATTTCGCAAAAGATACGAATTAGTAAAATAATAAATAGTAAACCATAAATATAAATAAATATTATTTTATATTATATTAAAAATAGACATTTTCTACCATTAATGCATGATCTTCAATAAATTTTTTTCTTGGTTCAACTAAATCACCCATCAGGGTATTAAATAATTTATCTGCAGTAATAGCGTCTTTTATTGTGATTTGTAACATATTTCTAGTTTTTGGGTTCATAGTAGTTTCCCATAGTTGTTTTGGATTCATTTCTCCTAATCCTTTATATCTTTGAATATGTATTTCTTTTTGAGCTTCTTGTACTAACCAATCAATAATTAATTGTAAGTTATTTGTACTATGTACTGTATTATTTATTTTTAGAAAATATTTTATGTTAGTTATATTTTCCCATTTTTTTTTTATTTTTTGTATTTTTTGATATGTATTACTTGTTAAAAACTTTCTTGTAATATAATAACTATTTTTTTTTGCATTCCATTGATCACATTTAATAATTATTATTTGAAGTATTTGATTGTTTGTATTTTTTATTATTGTATACGAATATTTGATATATTTATTATTTTTATTTAAATTATTTATAATTTGGTCTATCCATTTTTTTATTTTGTTTATTGTATCATTTATGCAAATACTGTTTTGGTATATTAGTTGGTGAATAATTTGATTAGAAAAATTGTATTTTTTTTTTTTTAAGGTTTGTTTAATATTTATATATTTTAAAATAAGTGTTTTAATATTTTTTAATTTTTTTGTATCATGATTGTTGTTTTCAGTATAAAAATGTAATTTTTTTAAACCAATAGTGATTTGTTTGTGGTACAATGCTTCATAATTTTGAATATAAGTTTCTTTTGTTCCTTGTGTAATTTTATATAAAGGAGGTTGTGCTATATATATATGTCCTCTTTCAATAATTTCCGGCATTTGTCTATAAAAAAATGTTAATAGTAGTGTACGGATATGTGATCCATCAATATCTGCATCAGTCATAATAATAATATTATGATATCTTAACTTATCTGGATTATAGTCTGTTTTTTTAATTCCACAACCTAATGCAGTAACTATGGTTTTTATTTCTTTTGATGAAATAATTTTATCAAATTGTGCTTTTTCAACATTTAATATTTTACCTTTTAATGGCAAAATTGCTTGATTTTTACGATTTCTCCCTTGTTTAGCAGACCCCCCAGCTGAATCTCCTTCTACTAAATATATTTCAGATAATTTTGGATTTTTTTCTTGACAATCTGATAATTTACCAGGTAATCCATTTAAGTCAAATAATGCTTTTTTTTTAATGATATCTCTAATTTTTCTTGCTGATTCTCTAATTTTAGTAGCTTGAATAATTTTAGTAATAATGAGTTTACTATCTTGTGGGTTTTCAAGTAAAAAATTATACAAGTATTCTGTTATGACAGATTCTATAACTGGTTTAATTTCTGAAGAGATTAATTTTTCTTTTGTTTGAGAGGAAAATTTTGGATTGGGCATTTTAATAGATATAATTGATGTTAATCCTTCTCTAATATCATCTCCATTGGTTTGAATTTTATGTTTTTTATTATATCCTTCTTTATTTAAGAAATTATTTACTGTACGAGTGAGAGCGCTTCTAAAACTTGATAAATGTGTTCCTCCATTGGTTTGAGGTATATTATTTGTAAAACAATAAATTCTTTCTTTAAAAGAATTATTCCAATGCATAGCAATTTCTACTGTAATATAATTTTTGGTAGTATAAAAGTATATAATTTTTTTATGAATTTTAGGTTGATTGATGGTTAAAAAGTTAATAAATTCTTTTATACCTCCTGTATAATTATATTTATTGTATATGTTTTTTATTTTATTTTTAAGTGATATAGTAATATTCGGATTTAAAAAAGATAGTTCTTGTAATCTTGTAGATAATATGTCGTATTGAAAATGAATTATATTTTTAAAAATTGTATAACTTGGTAAAAATTGAATTTTTGTTCCTGTTCGATGAGTTTTTCCGATAATTTGCAATTGATTAGTAGGTTTTCCATTAGAATATGTTTGTTGGTATATTTTTCCATTTCGGTATACTGTCAATGTTAATTTTTGAGATAATGCATTTACTACAGAAATACCTACTCCATGTAATCCACCTGATATTTTATATGTGTTATTGTCAAATTTACCCCCAGCATGTAACATAGTTAAAATTACTTCTGCTGCCGAGATCCCTTCTTCTGGATGTATATCAACAGGTATACCTCTTCCATCATCTTTGATAGATATTGAATGATCTGTATGGAGAACAACTTTAATTTTTTTACAGTACCCTGCTAATGATTCATCTATTGCGTTATCTATTACTTCAAATACCATATGATGTAATCCAGTTCCATCTTCTGTATTCCCTATATACATTCCCGGTCTTTTACGAACAGCATCTAACCCTTTGAGGATTTTTATATTAGATGAATTATAAGAATTCAAAATTTTTATTTCCTTATATAAATATTATATGTTGATATATTATTTGGAATTGAAAAAAAGTATTTATTTTTTTTATATTTTATCAATACTATATTTTATAAAATTAGAGGCATGATAATATATAATGAATGAGCTTCTTGATTATTTTCTATATATATACTAGATTTATATTTTGATAATGAAATTTTTATAGTATCGTTTTTAATCATTTTAATAACATCTAATATGTAGTTAATATTTAATGTTAATTCTATAGGTGTATGATAATAATTGATTGAGAATTTTTCTCTTACTTGATCATTATTTTCGTTATTTGTACTAATGGTACACTGTCCGTTATTAAGATATAATTTTATTCCTTGAAATTTTTTATGTACAAGTATAGAAGCTCTATTTAATGCTTGATATAGTAAATCACGGTTGATTTGTATAATAGTATGAAATTTTTTAATTAATAGATTTTTATAGTTTGGAAATTCGTTATCAATTAATTTACTTGATATAATATATTGATTAATATAAAATTTTATTGTTTTTTTTCCAATGATGATGTGTAATACTTTATCAGTATTATCTAATAATTTTATTAATTCAAGAATTGTTTTTTTTGGTATAATTATTGTCGGAATGTTGTTTATTGTTGGGATTTTGATTTTAGATATTGCCATTCTATAGCCATCTGTTGCTACTGCATAAATTTTATTTTTTTTAATTTTAATATATATTCCATTTAAGTAATTCCTAATATCTTGATTTGCAATACAAAAATGTGTATTATAAATAATATTTTTAAATTTTTGATGCGAGATATGAAAATTTATTGTTTCTTTTTCTTTTTTAAAAATAGGAAAATGTTTTGCATTAAAAATATTTAATATAAAATAAATATTTTTATAAAATATACGGATATGATTATTATTAATAGAAACTTGAATTTCAGAATTATTAGGAAAGCTATGAATAATATGTAATAGTTTTTTCCCGGGTATCACTGCTTTTCCATTTTGATATATTTTTATACATGTAATTTTTGTGATAAATTCTATTTCTAAGTTTGTACTGATTAAAAATACATTATTTTCTTTAATTATTAATAAAATATTATTTATAATAGGTTTTTCATGATTAATAGAAATAATATGGTTTAATTTTTGTACTGGTTGTAGAAAATTTATTTTTTTTATTATAAAGTTCATTTTTCAATAAATATACTATTAATTATTTTTTTAATCTTGGTATAATAATCATATTAATAAAAATTTTTTCAAAAAAAATTTATTTTATTATAAATATTTTTTTTTAAATATGATATATTAATTTTTTATTTAATAAATATTTGTTTATATAATTAAATTTTAATATTTTTATATTATTTATGATATAAATAATATTTATGATATTAGAACATAAAAAAATTTTTATAAATTGTATATTATATTATTTTTTAATTATAACATTATTATTTATGAATAAATTTTATATTATAAGGGTGGAACAATATGAAACGTACCTTTCAACCATCTCGATTAAAAAGAAGTCGAGTACATGGATTTAGAAAGAGAATGTCTACTAAAAATGGTCGTAATATTATTGCACGTAGAAGAAATAAATTAAGAATTCGTTTAACTGTTGCTAGTTATTAATTTTACTATGGATCGTAGGTTTTTTTTTAAAAAAAAAATGCGTTTATCAAATACAGATTTTATGAAATTGTTTAAAAAATCTACTAAATTTGAAAATAATCAATTAATTGTTTTGAGCTGTTTAAATAGTTTGTCTTTTGCGAGGTTAGGAATAATAGTTTCAAAAAAGGTTTCTAAACATGCATATAAACGTAATTTAATTAAAAGGATTATTAGAGAAAGTTTTAGATGTGTGAATTATAATTTATTATACATGGATTTCATTATAATAGTAAAATATATCGTTTCCAAGTTGGATAAAACCAGAATGCATAAAATATTTCAACATGTATGGATGCGTTATTGTAAGTAATATTTTGATATTTGTATATATTTTTTAATAATATTTAAATAAATTTTTAAAAAAATTTTCATGTGTTGTACAATGAAAAACAAATGACATAGAATATTTATAATGATTTGGAAACGTATTTTTCTATTTTTTATATTTTCTTTATTTGCTTGTGTAATATGTAAAAGTATTTTTTTATATTATAGTGAATTAAATTCTGTGCAAATGCTTTTACAAAACAATGAAAATGTAAGGTATATTGCAAAACAATATAATCAAGATATTATTAATGTTAAAACCGATACTTTAGATGTTGTAATTAATTTACATAATGGAGAGATTGAACAAACAAAATTATTAAAATATAAAAATAAATTAAGTAGTTTTAAAAAATTAACATTATTTAGTAAATATGATAACTCAGGATCTATGCATAGTGGAATAGTTCAAAAAAATGATATAAATCATATACATATTAAGAATAAAATACATTTTTTTACTTATAAAAAATATTTTGAATTAATTAACGGGGAAAAGATATTATATGTTCCAATTTTTTCTAATCAAAATAATGGAATTCGTTTAATTAAAACTTTTGTTTTTAAAAAAGGTGCTTATGATATTGGAGTTGAATATAATATTAAAAATATGAGCTCAAAAAAAGAATCTTTTTATCTGGTTGGTTCGTTAAAACATCAAAATATGCCTTATAATATATTTCAGATGTTCAATAGGAATATTACCAAAGATAATTTTCATGATGTTGCATATTCTTGTGATAATTGTAAATATCATAAATTATCTTTTAATTCTATCTCAAATAAGAAAAATTTATCTTTTCATTCATATACTGGATGGATTTCTATGATGCAAAAATATTTTACAATTGCATTCATATTAAATCATTCTATTCATAATACTATTCATATTTATAAAAATCATGATAATCAAATAGTAATTGGATATAAGTCATCTGCTTTTACTATTTTACCACATCAGGAAAAAGTTTTAAGAACTACTTTATGGATTGGTCCAAAAATACAACAAGATATGTTATTAGTGGCACCTTCTTTAAATTTAACTGTAGATTATGGATTATTTTTTTGGCTATCTGAATTTTTTTTTAGAATGTTAAATATTTTACATATATTATTAGGAAATTGGGGTTTTTCTATTATTTTTATTATATGTTTAGTACGTTTTATAACATATCCTTTAACTAAAATGCAATATATTGCAACTGTTAAAACAAAAATGTTACAACCTACAGTAAATAATATAAAAGAAAAATTTAAAGGAGATAAGAAAAGAATTAATGCAGAAATATTAAAATTATATAATAAAAATAATATTAGTCCATTAGGTGGTTTAATTCCTATTTTAATTCAAATGCCTATTTTTCTATCTTTATATTATATGTTGGTTAATGCTGTTGAATTAAGACATGCTCCATTTATATTTTGGATTGATGATTTATCGAGTCCAGATCCTTTATGTATTTTACCAATTTTAATGGGAATTAGTGGTTTTTTAATACAAAGAACATTACCATCATACCATTATTCTAGTTCTTTAAAAGATATTATCATTAATTTTACCCCTCTAGTATTTACTTTATTTTTTTTATGGTTTCCTTCTGGTTTAGTACTTTATTATATTTTTAGTAACATCGTAACAATAATACAGCAGTTAATTATTTTTTATGATTTTAAAATAATAGACTAATATAATATAACATTATTGATTATTTTTAAAAAAAATTATAATAAGTATATTATATGATTAATGATACTATTGTTGCACAAGCTACTCCTTACGGGCGATCAGGAGTAGGTATACTTAGAATATCGGGTTCTAAAGTTAAAAATATTGCTATGAAAATATTAGGGATTTTACCTAAACCAAGGTATGCTTCCTATTGTTCTTTTTTAGATAATAAAGGGTGTGTTATTGATATAGGGATAGCCTTATTTTTTCCAAAACCACATTCTTTGACTGGAGAAGATGTATTAGAATTGCAAGGACATGGTAATCCGATTATTTTAGATTTGCTTATTAAATCTATTTTATCTATTAACCATGTTCGGATTGCTCACCCTGGAGAGTTTTCTGAACGTGCTTTTTTAAATGGTAAAATAGATTTAATACAAGCAGAATCTATCATGCAATTAATATCTGCTAACTCTGAAATAGGAGTTAAATCTTCTATTAGATCATTACAGGGTTTATTTTCAAAACAGATTAAAAATTTAATTAGTAAAATTATTAATATTAGGTCTATTATAGAATTAATAATTAATTTTCCAGAAGAAGATATTGATTATAATCTAGATAAAATAGGAAAAGAATTATATAAAATTAAAGATCTTACAGATATTATTGATAACACAGCTAAATTAGGTTGTATATTATATGATGGTATTAAAGTTGTTTTAGTTGGTCCCTCTAATTCTGGAAAATCAAGTTTATTTAATAAATTATTATTTAATAATTCTGCTATAGTTACTAATATTGAAGGAACAACTCGTGATTTATTACATGAAAGTATTTATATTGATGGTATGTTATTTACTTTAACTGATACAGCAGGTTTTCGATCTACTAATGATGTTATTGAGAAAATAGGAATTAGAAAAACTTGGGAACAAATTAATATAGCTGATCATATTTTATTAATTATTGATGATAGTCTATTGTTTTCTCATAAACAAAAAATAATTTATAATTATATATCTCAGTTTCCCAAGAAAACGAGAGTGACAATATTATTTAATAAAATAGATATTTCTGGTAATAAATTAGGAATAAAAAAAAACGAATCAGGACATACTTGTATTAACATTTCTACAAATACCGGAGTGGGTGTACAATTATTAAAAAAACATCTACAAGAATCGGCTATAGGCAAAGAAAATTATGATGTTGAACCTGTATTTTTAGCTCGTAATCGTCATATAAATATTTTAAGTTTAATAATAAAAAGATTAAATATTTGTATAAAACAATGGAATGTAAGTAAAAATATTGAATTTTTATCAGCAGATTTACAAATTATACAAGATTTATTAAATACAATAGTTGGTGCAGTGACTTCGGATACTATATTAGATAATATTTTTTCTAATTTTTGTATTGGAAAATAATTTTTTATAGGAAAACAATATATTATGCCCGAAGGCGGAATTGAACCACCGACACGGGGATTTTCAGTCCCCTGCTCTACCGACTGAGCTATTCGGGCATAGTTACTAATATTAAAACATATAATCTTATTTTATGTCAAATATTTTATGAAATAAATTGTTTATATGCATTAGTTTTATAAGATTATTGAATTAATTAATTATATTATGCTTATTATTTATTCTTGAATATTTTTATATATATCCATATAATTAAAAATGTACTTCAATAGAACGTTTTTTTGCTTGCAATAAATTAATTTTTATCAAATATTGTTTTTAAAGAAATTCATGTATAATGAATTTGCGAGGTATTATAATATGAAAATTCGTCCTTTGCATGATAGAATCATTGTAAAAAAACAAGAGGTAGAAGCAAAATCAGCGGGTGGTATTGTTTTAACTGGTTCGGCAGCTGGTAAATCAACTCGTGGAATAGTTCTTGCTATTGGTAATGGTCGCATTTTAGATAATGGAAAAATTCGAGCATTAGATGTAAAAATTGGCGATGTAGTGATTTTTAATGAAGGCTATGGTGCGAAAACAGAGAAAATTGATAATGAAGAAGTATTAATTTTAACAGAAAGTGATATATTAGCAATTGTTGAAAATTAATGTATTTTTATTATATGATAACAATATCTTTATATTTTAAGGAAGGATAACCATGGTAGCGAAAGATGTAAAATTTGGAAATGAAGCACGTGTTAAAATGCTTAGAGGTGTCAATGTATTAGCAGATGCTGTTAAAGTTACTTTAGGCCCCAAAGGGAGAAATGTTATTTTAGATAAATCCTTTGGAGCACCTAGTATTACTAAAGATGGTGTTTCTGTTGCAAGAGAAATAGAATTAGAAGATAAGTTTGAAAATATGGGTGCACAAATGGTAAAAGAAGTAGCTTCAAAAGCGAATGATGCTGCTGGTGATGGTACTACTACTGCTACTTTATTAGCACAATCTATTGTAAATGAAGGATTAAAAGCTGTTGCTGCTGGTATGAATCCTATGGATTTAAAGAGAGGGATTGATAAAGCTGTTATTCAAGCAGTAAAAGAATTAAAAAATATGTCTGTACCTTGTTCTGATTCTAAAGCAATTACTCAAGTTGGTACTATTTCTGCTAATGCCGATGAAACTGTTGGTACATTAATTGCTGAAGCAATGGAAAAAGTTGGAAATGATGGGGTGATTACTGTTGAAGAGGGTACTGGGTTACAAGATGAATTAGAAGTTGTGAAAGGTATGCAATTTGATCGTGGTTATTTATCTCCATATTTTATTAATAAATCCGAAACGGGTTTAGTAGAATTAGATAATCCTTATGTTTTAATGGTAGATAAAAAAATTTCTAACATTCGTGAATTATTACCAATTTTAGAATCTGTTGCAAAATCTAGTAAACCTTTATTAATTATTTCTGAAGATCTTGAAGGGGAAGCTTTAGCTACTTTAGTAGTGAATTCCATGAGAGGTATAGTAAAAGTTGCTGCTGTAAAAGCTCCAGGTTTTGGTGATAGAAGAAAAGCTATGTTACAAGATATTGCTATATTAACTTCTGGAACAGTAATTTCTGAAGAATTAGCAATGGATTTAGAAAAATCTACTTTAAATGATTTAGGTCAAGCTAAAAAAGTAGTAATTACTAAAGACACAACCACGATTATTGGTGGATTTGGTAATAAATTAGAAATTAAAAATAGAATACAACAAATTAGACAACAAATGCAAGATGCATCCTCAGAATATGATAAAGAAAAATTAAATGAAAGATTAGCAAAATTATCTGGCGGAGTTGCAGTTTTAAAAGTTGGTGCTGCTACAGAAGTAGAGATGAAAGAAAAGAAAGCTAGAGTAGAAGATGCATTACATGCTACTAGAGCTGCTGTAGAAGAAGGAGTAGTTGCTGGAGGGGGTGTGGCTTTAGTAAGAGTAGCTGGTAAAATTGCTAATTTAGTTGGTCAGAATGAAGATCAAAATGTTGGTATCAGAGTAGCTTTAAAAGCAATGGAAGCTCCTTTACGTCAAATAGTTGCAAATTCCGGAGAAGAACCATCAGTAGTAACAAATAATGTTAAAGATGGTATAGGGAATTATGGATATAATGCAGCTACTGATCAGTATGGAGATATGATTCATTTCGGTATATTAGATCCTACTAAAGTCACTCGATCAGCTTTACAATATGCTGCTTCTGTTGCTGGATTAATGATTACAACAGAATGTATGGTGACAGATCTTCCAAAAGATGAAAAAAATGATTTAAATACTCCAGCACCAGGAGGTATGGGTGGTATGGGTGGAATGATGTAAGGTTATATTAATTTTATCTCGGATGACGAGGTATATATTAATAATTACCCCGAAAAATTTTTCCTTTGGTGTAGGGGTAATTATTAAAATATATTTATTATTAATGAAATGTGAATAAAATTTTTATGAATATGTATTATAGTAATGATTTTAAAGTAGGATTGAAAATCCTATTTGAAAAAAAACCATTTTGTATAGAGTCAGTAGAATTTGTTAAACCAGGGAAAGGAAGAGCTTTCTCTAGAGTCAAATTGAGAAATTTATTGAATAATCAATTAATAGAAAAAACATTTCGTACTACAGATTATTTATTGAGTGCTGATGTTATAGATGTAAAATTAACGTATATTTATCATGATAGTCAATATTGGTATTTTATGGATCCGGTGTATTTTAATCAATTTGTATTAAATAAGTTTATTATGGGGGAGAAATACAAATGGATTATAGAAGGAAAGAATTACTTAATTACTTTATGGAATAATCTTCCAATATCAATTATATTAGATAATTTTGTTGTTTTTAAAGTTATTAGTATTCTTTCAGAAAAAGAGTTAAGTAATAATTTATTTATTGATAATAAATATAATTTTTGTAAATTACATACTGGAACAATATTAAAAGTACCAGTATTTATTAAAATTGGAGATATGATTAAAGTAGACACTAGAACAGGGGAGTATGATTCTCGATTTAAAAAATAGATTATGATGAATAATATTTTCTATAACTCTTCCAATTGAAATGTAACCATAGTGTATTTTTTAAATTAATTCTATCCATAATTCTCCTTCCTAACAATTGATAAATTGATTGAGTATTTAAATTAGATAGTATACCAGTTGATTTATTAGAAGAGTATCTTTTATCTATAATTTGATGTAGTATCATTTTTTCATATTGTGATTTAGTTTGTATTCCAATTTCATCTAATATTAGTAAATCAATATTACTAAGGTAATGGATAAATTTTTTTTCTGTTATTTTATTATTTGTATTTTTAAATGTAGATTTTATTTTTAACATTAATTCTGATATTGTGATAATACATACTTTTTTTTTTTGTGATATTAAATATTTTGCTATAGCTGTTGCAAGATGATTTTTACCTGTTCCGGGTAGACCTAAAAATACAAAGTTGGATTGATTTTTATTAAAATTTTTTGCATATTGTATAGATTTATTTAATACATATTTTTGTTCTTTATATTTTAAGTTATAATTACGAAATGAACAATTTATATGTAATGTTTGAATGCCAGAGTTTTTGATAAGATTGTTTTTTTTTATTGTATTGTTTTTTTGAATAATATTTTTAGATGATAACTGCCCTTGTTGTTGATTCCATTTTAGTAACTCTGTATCTTTAGTAAATTTGGGTTTTATATGATGTGGGATAATTTTTTTTAATCTTTTTAATATATACATATTATTTATATTTTATGAAGACGAAATATGAATTATATTATATTATTTTTTAATAATGTTATTTATTGATCAAATATATGGAAAAATTAATATTTTTTGTGTTTTTATTTTTATATAGAGTCCAATTTGGTGGATATTGAATATTATTTTTTTTATATGTCTCAATATATATATATCCATTTTTTTTAAGTAAATTGTTTTTATTAATTAAATAAATGGTTTTTTGTAGAATATTTGCATGATAAGGTGGATCTATAAAAATAATATCATATTGATATTGATTTTTTTTTAACCACATTAATGTATTCGTATGAATAATATGTATATTTTTTATATTTAATCTAGTAATATTTTTTTTTAGATGTCGTATAATGTAATAGTTTTTTTCTAATGAAACAACATATTTTGCATACCTTGATATTGCTTCAATACTAATTGATCCACTTCCAGCAAAACAATCTAAGCATTTGGCATTATGTACTTTATTTGATACCCAATTAAATAATGTTTCTCGAATTCGATGTAGTGTTGGTTTTAATTTGTTACTTTGAACAATATTAATTATTTGACCTTTTAAATATCCAGATATTATTTTAGTACTATTTTTTTTTTTGCTTTTTATATTATTAATTTTCATTAATTCATTATTATCTTTTATGATTGTAGTACATATTGTGTTTTTAAAATTTTTAGGAATTGTATTTTGTGTACAAAACATAGTATAGTATATTTTTTAAATCAAAAAAGTAATGATACTTTATATTTTCCTATTAATTCATTAAATGATATCAAGAAATACGATAATAATTTTATCATACCAGGTAATTCGGAAATTAAATTCGTAAAAAACATTTTTGTAAATAATTACTTTAGCTCTATAAGTTTAATAAAAAATTTTCAAACAAAATTGTTACAAAAGAAAAAAAATTTTTTTGGTAAAATAAAAAATTTTTTTTTAAAAAATAAAATTGATGATATTTTTTTTCAAAAATTAGAAAAAAATTTATTAATGTATGATTTTGGTTTAGAAACAACTAATAAAATTGTTAATCATCTAATATGGAAATATAAAAATAATTTTTTTAAAAATGAAAGTGATGTGTATTGTGAATTAAAAAAATTTTTATTATCAATATTAAATATACCATCCTCAAAGATATCAAATATAACAACCGATTATCCTTATATTATTTTTGTTACAGGAGTGAATGGAGTTGGTAAAACAACTACTATTGCTAAATTAGCATATTTATATAAAAATATGGGGAAATCAGTAGTGTTATGTGCTAGTGATACTTTTAGAGCTGCTGCAATTGAGCAATTGAAGATATTAGGGGAACAAATTTCAGTACCAGTAGTGACTGGTGTTTATGGAACTGATCCATCAGCTGTTATTTTTGATGCTATACAATATGTACAGTCTAGAAATTATGATATTTTATTAATTGATACTGCTGGTCGTTTACATAATCAATTACACTTGATGGAAGAATTAAAGAAAAATTTAAGTGTAATTAAGAAACAAGTATTATATGCCCCTCATGAAATACTATTAGTGTTAGATTCTTGTAATGGTCAAAATTCTTTTGTACAAACAAAATTATTTTATAAATATTTAGGGGAAATTCATGGTTTAGTATTAACTAAATTAGATAGTACTGCAAAAGGAGGAGTAATTTTTTCTATATCAGATAAATTATCTATTCCAATAAAATATATAGGTGTAGGAGAAAATTTAATCGATTTATATTTATTTGATCCTCAAAAGTTTATACTAGATATTTTTCCTTAAATACTTAGTATTATTTTATTTTTTAATTTTTTTTTATTGTATAATATTTTTTTTACATAAATGGTATTATGATATATTCTATTTGGTTAAGTATAGATGAGCACTTGAAAAAGTATTAATTTTATAAGGAAAGAAATGTTTTATAATATACAATGTTTAAAAAAAATTTTTTTAAAAGATGTATCATCTTATATACGTAGTGTTAATGCATTTAGTATATTATCTGATGTAGAAGAAAAAATATTAGCTAAAAGAGTATATTATCACTCTGATGTTTTTGCTGCTCGCCATCTTGTTATATCACATTTACGATTTGTTGTACATATTACTCGTACTTATTCTGGTTATGGTTTACCTCGGTCAGATTTAATACAGGAAGGAAATATTGGATTAATGAAATCTATTTTTCGTTTTAATCCAAATATTAATGTTCGTTTTATATCATTTGCTGTATATTGGATTAAATCAGAAATTCATGAGTATATATTAAAAAATTGGAGAATGATTAAAATTGCTACTACCAAATCACATAGAAAATTATTTTTTAATTTAAAAAAAAAAAAAACACACATAGGATGGTTTAATGAACATGAAGTAAAATTAGTAGCGAAATCATTAGGTGTAACTAATTATGATGTCAAGAATATGGAATCAAGAATGTTATCGCAAGATATTAGTTTATTTTCGATTTCTAATGTAGAAAAAGATGGTATACAAGAAAGGAATGTTAAGGATTATAAATCAGATTTTTCGATGTATTTTGAATTATATAATTGGGATAAATATAGTTTAGATAAATTAAATAATGCAATATTAGATTTAGATCCTAGAAGTCGTTACATTGTACGATGTAGATGGTTATATTGTAAAAAAAAAATTAAATTAGAAATCCTTGCAAAAAATTATGGTCTTTCTTCTGAGAGAGTTAGGCAAATTGAACAAAGAGCAATAAAAAAATTAAAATTGCAATATAAATTGTGAATGTGTTAGAAAAAAGTTAATCGTTATTTTATTTATACATCGAGATAGTTATTTTTTTATTTTTATCAATGCTATTGTATATATTATGTAATTTATATAATTATATTTTTTAAATATTTCAATATTTAATTATATCATATTATATTAATTAAATGTTATATTATATAATAGAATGATATTTTTTATTTTGGAATATATTATATAAATTATTAATGTTTAATAATAGTATAAATATTTTTATGATTTTTATATAATTAATAAAAAACATTATATAATTTGATCATGTAGATCATAATATTTATTGAATATTTAGGATGTATTTATGACTATTTTTAATCACACGTTAGGATTTCCTAGAATTGGTGCACATCGAGAATTAAAATATGCTCAGGAAAGTTATTGGTCTGGTATGATTTCACAAGAGCAAATATTAAAAATAGGATCAAAATTACGTTTTAAACACTGGAAACAACAACACGATTTAGGAATTAATTTTATTCCTGTTGGTGATTTTGCTTGGTATGATCATGTTTTATCAACTAGTATGTTAATAGGAAATATCCCAACAAGACATCGTACTGCAAATGGTTCTATAGATTTAGACACTTTATTTTATATAGCAAGAGGAATTGCTCCGAAAAAAAAACCTGTTTTAGCATCTGAAATGACTAAATGGTTTAATACAAATTATCATTATATTGTACCGGAATTTATTGAAAAACAAAATTTTAATTTATCTTGGTTTCAACTGTTTGATGAGATTGATGAAGCGTTAAGTTTAGGTTATAATGTTAAACCTGTGTTATTAGGTCCGTTAACTTATTTATGGTTAGGAAAAGTTAAAGGTAAAAATTTTAATAAATTAGATTTGTTAAGTAAATTAATTATTGTATATAAAAAGATATTATTAAAAATTAAGAATAAGGGTATTAAATGGATTCAAATTGATGAGCCTATTCTATCTCTTGAATTACCTACTCCATGGTTACATGCATTTCAAGTAACTTATAAAGTTTTATCTAATTATAGTAAAGTATTATTAACTACTTTTTTTGATAGCATTAATCATAATTTAAAGACTATTGTTAAATTACCAGTACATGGTATACATATTGATACAGTAGATGGTAAATATAATTTATTTGATTTAAATAATGCTATACCAGAAGATTGGGTATTATCTTTAGGTGTTATTAATGGCCGTAATATTTGGAAAGCAGATTTAAATCATTTGTTTAATATGATTTATCCTATTACTAAATTAAGAAAAAATGTTTGGATTGGTTCTTCTTGTTCTTTATTACATTGTCCGGTTGATTTAGATCTTGAAACAGATATAACTGTAGAAGTGAAAAATTGGTTTTCTTTTGCTTTACAAAAATGTTATGAATTAAATTTATTAACTACTGCTTTAAATAGTAATAAACCGAATATTTTAAATTCTTGGAGTAATTTATTATATACTCATAATTATTCTAATGCAGTACATAATGAGAGTGTTAAAAATTCATTAGACAAGATTACTCATACTGATACTATTAGAAATTCTGAATACATGCATCGTGCTAAATTACAGAAGAATAAATTTAATTTTCCTATTTTACCAACTACTACAATAGGTTCTTTCCCCCAAACTAGTGATATTAGAAAGTTACGTATTGATTATAAAAGTGGTAAAATTACTTCTTGTGACTATAAGAATTATATTAAAGAACATATCAAAAAAGTCATATCTGAACAAGAGTTACTAGATATTGATGTTTTAGTACATGGGGAATGCGAACGAAATGATATGGTTGAATATTTTGGAGAAAATTTAAATGGATTTGTATTTACACGTAGTGGATGGGTACAGAGTTATGGTTCTAGATGCGTTAAGCCACCTATTATTATTGGCGATGTGTATAGATCGAATCCAATTACTATAGAATGGTTAAAATATGCACAGTCTTTAACTAATAAGCCAGTTAAGGCTATGTTAACTGGCCCAGTGACTATTTTATTATGGTCTTTTTTGAGAGAAGATTTATCAAAAAAAAATATCTCTCAACAAATTGCTTTAGCTTTACGGGAAGAAGTATTACATTTAGAGAAAGAAGGGATTCATATTATCCAAATTGACGAACCAGCTCTAAGAGAAGGGTTACCATTAAGAAAATCAGACTGGGATGAATATTTATTATGGTCTACTGAATCTTTTAGATTATCTTCTTCTGGAGTAAATGATACTACTCAAATTCATACACATATGTGTTATTGTGAATTTCAAGATATTATGCATGCTATTGTAAAATTAGATGCTGATGTAATTACTATTGAAACCGCTAGATCGGATATGGAGTTATTAGAATTTTTTAAAAAATTTAAGTATCCAAATGAAATTGGTCCAGGAGTATACGATATACATTCTCCTAACATTCCAAGTGTTGAGGAAATTGAAAAATTATTAGAAGTGGCTATTCAGTATATTCCGATACAGCGTTTATGGGTGAACCCTGATTGTGGATTAAAAACACGTAGTTGGGAAGAAACTAAATTATCTTTACATAATATGATGATTGCAACAAAAAATATTAGAAAAAAATATAGTTAATAATATTTTTAACAAAAGGGATGTTATTTCCCTTTTGTTGTATATTAAGTAATTTTTATATATTTAATGTTTAAATATTCTTTGATTGGTAAAAATCATGCACAAATTATAATCATTTGCTGCTTGTATTACCTCATTATCTCTAATTGATCCACCTGGTTGTATGATACAGGATATATTTTTTATATATGATATTTCATCAATACTGTCTCTAAAAGGAAAAAAAGCATCAGATGCGATAGTTATTTTTTTATTTTTTAAATTTAATATTTTTTTATTATTAAAATATTTTTTATTAGCTATTTTTACAGATTCTATTCTATTTGTTTGCCCGGAACCAATACTAATCGTATTTAATTCATTACTATATACAATAGCGTTTGATTTGACAAATTTAACTATATTCCATGCAAATAATGCGTGTTGTATTTCTAATTGTGTTGGTTTTTTTTCACTGACTACTAACCATGTTTTGGGATTACTATTATTGATATTGGATTCTTGTATTAGTAAACTATGATTAATACTTTTTATTTCTATATTAGAAATATATTTTTTATTATATAATTTACAAATTAATAATTTTATTTTTTTATTTTGTTGTATGATAGATAAGGCTTCTTGAGTGATTTGTGGTCCAATAATTACTTCTACAAATTGATTTTTTATAATTTGTAATATGGTTATTTTATCAATTAATTTATTAAAGCCAATAATTCCACCAAATGCTGAAATTGGATCAGTTCTATAAGCATATAGATACGCATTAAG
Organism: Buchnera aphidicola (Pterocallis alni); assembly: GCF_964059075.1. Lineage (NCBI taxonomy): Bacteria > Pseudomonadati > Pseudomonadota > Gammaproteobacteria > Enterobacterales > Erwiniaceae > Buchnera > Buchnera aphidicola. The sequence goes on from NZ_OZ060377.1 coordinate 26,330, forward strand.
TATATTAGATGATGTAGATACTCCACAAGGGTTTCCATGTTTTATTATTACACAACTTGGATCATTAAATTGGTTTACACATTCATATGCTATATAAGCATCATATATATTATTATAAGATAATTTTTTTCCATTGAATTGTTGGATAGATTCAAAACAATTGTTATTGTGATTATATTGTTCGGGTATATAAAGAGCTGCTTTTTGGTTTGGATTTTCTCCATATTTTAGGTTTTGTTGTTTTGTATATGTTAAATATAGTTTTTTAGGGAATATATAATTTTGATCATTTTGATCATATTTTTTTTTGTTTAAGTATTTTATTATAGAAATATCATATTGAGTAGTATATTCAAATGCTTTAATAGCCAGTTTTAATTTTTTTTTTTTACTTACATATCCATTAATATTTATTTCATTTAATACATCTTGATAATCATGGTAATCAACTATAACAATAGTATTTTTATAATTTTTAGCTGCTGCTCTTACCATAGCTGGTCCTCCAATATCAATATTATTAGAGATATTGGCATGATTTTTTGTATTAATTGGATAAAAATTTACTATAACTAAATCAATTAAAGTCATATTATATTTTTGAATAGTATGAATATCTTTTTCTTTATTTCCTAATATTCCTCCAAAAATTTTTGGGTGTATAGTTTTAATTTTTCCATTCATAATTTCTGGATATTGAGTCAGTTCTGAAATATTATTGACTTGAATATCATGATTTTTCAATTCTAAAGCTGTATTGGTAGTAGAAAATATTTTAATATTATTTTTTAATAACCCTCTTGCTAATATATCAATATTTTTTTTATTAAAAACACTAATAATAGCATTTTTAATATATTTTTTTTTTATTGTCATATTATACTCATGAAAATTATATTTTAAATATAAATTGTCTTTTTTGTGAGCACATGACATGATTTTTTCAATATGAGTATGTTTTCTTTGTCAGTATTTATTTTTTTATTCATGGTATAATACCAAATACGAATATATTTACTATCAACGTATTATATGAAAATATTTTCATGAGGTTTTACGTGGACAAAAAAATTGAAAAAACCATATATGCTTCTCGTTGGTTAATGTTTCCCGTATATTTTGGGTTATCTTTAGGTTTTGTACTATTAACTTTAAAATTTTTTCAGCAAGCTGTTTCTATTATACCAGAAGTGTTCATGATGTCTGAATCTGGTTTGGTTTTAGTTGTATTATCGTTAATTGATATTGCTTTAGTAGGTGGATTATTAGTTATGGTCATGTTTTCAGGTTATGAAAATTTTATTTCTAGAATGGATGTTAATGATAATAAAGAGCGTTTAAGTTGGATGGGTACAATGGATGTTAATTCGATAAAAAATAAAGTGTCTTCTTCTATTGTTGCGATTTCTTCTGTACATTTATTAAGATTATTTATGGAAGCAGAAAAAGTGTTAGATGATAAAATTATGTGGTGTGTTGTTATTCATTTAACATTTGTAATTTCTGCATTTGGAATGTCTTATATTGATAAAATGTATAAAAAAAACATAAAAAATATATATATTATAAAATAATATTCTATATATGAAAAATATTTTTTATTTAAATTAATATCTTAAATATTATCATAATATGTATTATTATATATATTATATATATTAATATAAATAATAATTATATATTTTTCTTTATATGATTATCATTTTTATTTTTTAATTTTTTTTTTATTTTTTTATTTTGTTTATTATTTATTTTTGATTTTGTTGTGTGATAAATATATCCTGTCCCGGCCGGTATTAATCTTCCAACTATTACATTTTCCTTTAATCCTCGTAAATGATCATGTTTTCCTGATACGGCAGCTTCTGTTAATACTCTAGTAGTTTCTTGAAATGAAGCAGCAGATATAAATGATTCAGTTGCTAAAGATGCTTTTGTAATACCTAATAAATTGTGTGAAAATGTAGCTTGTTTTTGATTTAATTTTTTGAGTTTTTTGTTTTGTGTTTTGATTCGTGAGTATTCTACTTGTTCTCCAATTAAAAAATTAGAATTCCCTGGATCTACAATAGTTACTTTCCTCAACATTTGTTTGACAATAACTTCAATATGTTTGTCATTAATTTTTACTCCTTGTAATCTATATACTTCTTGTACTTCACGTACTATAAATTCTGTTACAGGTCCTATTCCTCTTAATCTTAATATATCATGTGGTGATTCTAATCCTTCTGATATTATATCTCCTTTTTCTACTTTTTCTCCTTCAAAAACATTAAATTGTCTATATTTTGGTATCATTTCTTCATATATTTCTTGTTTTTTGTTATTAGGAGTGATAATTAATCTTATTTTCCCTTTTGTCTCTTTTCCAAATGTAATAGTTCCACTAATTTCTGCAAGAATTGCAACTTCTTTAGAAAAACGAGCCTCAAATAAATCTGCTACTCTTGGTAATCCCCCGGTAATGTCTTTAGTTCCTCCTGTACTTTGTGATATTCTTGCAATTATATCTCCGGAATGGATTTTTGCTCCATTATGAAATTGTATTATTGATTGACCTGGTAAAAAATATTGAGCTGGAATATTTGTATCTGGTATGCACACTTCATTTCCATTAGAATCTACTATATATATTGTAGGTCTTAATTCTTTCCCTGTATTTGTACGTTCTGATGTATCTAGTACGACTATGGATGATAAACCAGTTAATGAATCGTGTTTTTTAATGATATTTTGGCTTTCTATCATATCTGTATATTTTATATATCCACTGACTTCAGTAATAATTGGAATAGTATGTGGATCCCATGTGACTAATGTTTCTCCTATATTGACTTGTTCTCCTTCTATTTTTTTTAATGTAGATCCATAAGGTATTTTATGTTTTTCTTTTATTTTACCAAATTGGTCTATTATATGTAATTGCATTTTTTTTGATATAACAATTTTTTTATTATATTGGTTAATAACAAATTTAGAGTTATTAAATTGTATAATTCCTGTATTTTTTGTGATAATACTAGATTCAGAAACTGATCGAGAAGCAGCTCCACCGATATGAAATGTACGCATAGTTAATTGTGTTCCAGGTTCTCCGATAGATTGTGCTGCTATTACCCCAACTGCTTCTCCCTTATTGATTAATTTTCCTTTTGATAGATCTACCCCGTAGCAGTATGCACATACTCCAAAGTTTGTTTCACAATTTACTACTGATCGTACCTTAACAGAGTCTATAGCATGTTTTTTTAACATGTTATATTGTTCTTCATTAATTAATGTATTTTTTTGTATTAATATTTTTTGAGAATTAGGGTATAAAATATTTTCTGATGTTACTCGTCCTATAATTCTTTCTTGTAATGATTCTTTAACATTACTTCCTTCTATAATTGGATTCATGATAATCCCATTTTTAGTTCCACAATTGTATTCTGTGATTACTAAATCTTGAGCAATATCAACCAGTCTTCTAGTTAAATAACCAGAATTTGCTGTTTTTAATGCAGTATCTGCTAATCCTTTTCTAGCCCCATGAGTAGAAATAAAGTATTGTAATACATTTAATCCTTCTCTAAAATTTGCTGTAATTGGTGTTTCTATAATAGATCCATCAGGTTTAGCCATCAAACCACGCATACCACCTAATTGTCTTATTTGAGCTGCAGAACCTCGCGCTCCAGAGTCCGCCATCATAAATATATTATTAAATGATTTTTGTGTTTTTATGTTGTTTTGATTGTTTTCTATATTTTCTATAGATAAAGTTTGCATCATTAATTTGGATAGTTCTTCATTAGTATTAGACCATATATCTATTATTTTATTATATCTTTCTCCATCTGTAACTAGCCCTAATTGAAATTGTTCTTGTATTTTAGATACTTTTTTTTCTGATTCGGTAATAATAACATTTTTTTGCTTTGGTATGATCATATCTTCAATCCCCACTGATGTTCCAGATAATGTAGAGTATTTAAAACCAGTATACATAATTTGATCTGCAAACAATACTGTTGCTTCGATACCCAAATTTTGTGCTATAAAGTTTAATATATTTAAAATATTTTGTTTTTTTAATGTAGTATTAAACATTTTAAATGGTAATCCTTGAGGGGTGATTAACCATAATATTGCTCTTCCAACACTAGTTTTTATTACTGTTTCTTTTGCTATAAACTCATTTTTTTTATTTTTCATGTATTCTGTAATTTTTACGTGTACTAAAGAATGTAAATCGACTAAATCCAACTGGTATGCTTTTTCTGCTTCTTTGGGATTTTTAAAAATCATACCTTCTCCCTTTCCATTGATTTTAGTGCGTGTCATATAATATATACCTAGTACAACGTCTTGTGAAGGTGCAATAATAGGTTCACCATTTGCTGGAGATAATATATTACTTGTAGACATCATTAAAGTACGTGCTTCTAATTGTGATTCGTTCGTTAGAGGTATGTGTACAGCCATTTGATCTCCATCAAAGTCTGCATTATATGCTGCACATACTAATGGGTGTAGTTGAATAGATTTTCCTTCTATTAATATAGGTTCAAAAGCTTGTATACCTAATCTATGTAATGTGGGTGCTCTATTCAATAGAATAGGATGATTATATACAATGTCTTCTAATATATCCCATACAATTGCTTCTTCTTTTTCGACTATTTTTTTTGCTGTTTTAATTGTTGTGGCAAATCCTTTAATTTCCAATTGTCCATATATAAATGGTTTAAATAATTCTAATGCCATTTTTTTTGGTAATCCACATTGGTGTAATTTTAAATAAGGGCCTACAGTAATGACTGAACGTCCAGAATAGTCTACTCTTTTACCAAGTAAATTTTGCCTAAATCTACCTTGTTTTCCTTTTATCATATCTGCAAGAGATTTCAGTGGTCTTTTATTTGATCCTACAATTGCTTTTCCTCTTCTTCCATTATCTAATAATGCATCTACTGCTTCTTGTAGCATTCTTTTTTCATTTCTGATAATTATATCTGGAGCAAATAATTCTAATAATCTTTTTAATCTATTGTTTCTATTTATGACTCTTCTATATAGGTCGTTGAGATCTGAAGTAGCAAATCTACCTCCATCTAATGGTACTAGTGGTCTTAAATCAGGTGGTAAAATTGGTAAAATAGTTAAAATCATCCATTCTGGTTTATTTTTAGATACGATAAAAGATTCTATAATTTTTATTCTTTTAATGATTTTTTTTTTTTTAGTTATAGAATGTACTTCTTGTAATGTAGTATGTAATTTTTCATGTTGCTCAGATAAATCAATTTCTTTTAATAATAATTGAATTGCTTCAGCTCCCATTTTAGCTATAAATTCATCACCAAATTCTTGGAAAGCATTTAAATATTCTTCTTCTGTTAATATTTGTTTTTTTTCTAAGTTTGTTAAACCGGGTTCGAGTACTATATATGATTCAAAATATAATATTTTTTCTATGTCTTTTAATGGCATATTTAATAGTAAACTAATTTTTGATGGTAATGATTTTAAAAACCAAATATGGGCAGTAGGGGCTGCAAGTTCTATATGCCCCATTCTATCTCTTCGTACTCGACTTTGTGTAACTTCTACTCCGCATTTTTCACAAATTACTCCTCTATGTTTTAATCTTTTATATTTTCCGCATAAACATTCATAATCTTTTGTTGGTCCAAAAATTTTTGAGCAAAATAATCCATCTCTTTCTGGTTTAAATGTTCTATAGTTTATAGTTTCTGGTTTTTTAACTTCTCCATATGACCATGATTTAATAGTTTCAGGAGATGCTAATCCTATTTTAATTGAATTAAATTCCTTATGTTTATTATTGTGTTTAAGAAAATCAATTAAATCTTTCATTAATAACCTCATAATGTAGAAATTTTTTATTATAAATTTATAAAAAATATTTGTGTGTTAGATGGATAAATTTAATTATTCATTAAATTCTATATTAATCCCTAGTGACCGAATTTCTCTTAATAATACATTAAATGATTCGGGCATCCCTGGATTCATTTGGTATTTTCCTTTAATAATGTTTTTATATATTTTAGTTCTTCCATTGACATCATCTGATTTTACAGTTAACATTTCTTGAAGTGTATATGCCGCTCCGTATGCTTCTAATGCCCATACTTCCATTTCTCCAAATCTTTGTCCTCCAAATTGTGCTTTTCCTCCTAATGGTTGTTGGGTAATTAAACTATATGATCCAGTTGATCGAGCGTGCATTTTATCATCAACTAAATGATTTAATTTCAACATATACATATATCCTACTGTAATAGGTCTTTCAAATTTTTTACCTGTTTGTCCATCAAATAATTCTATTTGTCCTGATGCAGGTATTCCGGATAGTGTTAATAAATCTTTAATTTCTTGTTCATTAGCACCATCAAAAACTGGTGATGCGATTGGTAATCCATTTTTATAATTTTTTGCTAATGTCAGAATTTCTTGATCAGAAAAATTATTAAAATTAATATTTTGTGTTATATTATTTCCTAAATTAAATGCTTTTTGTATAAATGATCTTATATGTGATATTTGTTTTTTTCTTTTTAGCATTTTATTAATTTTGTTTCCTAAACCTTTTGCAGCCATTCCTAAATGTGTTTCTAATATTTGACCAATGTTCATACGAGACGGAACTCCTAATGGATTAAGGACGATATCAATTGGTATTCCGTATTTATCATATGGCATATCTTCTATGGGATTTATTTTTGATATTACTCCTTTATTTCCGTGTCTTCCTGCTATTTTATCTCCAGTTTGAACTTGTCTTTTTACTGCTATGAATACTTTAATTGTTTTTAAAACTCCTGGAGATAAGTCGTCTCCTTGGACAATTTTCTTTTTTTTAAAATCTACTTTTTTTTCAAATTGTTTTTTTAAAATTGTGTATTTTTGAAAAATTTCACATAACTGGTTAGATATTTTATGATTATATAAGTTTATTTTGTGCCATTGTTCTTGCTGTATACTTTTAAGGTGATTTTCAGAAATACCTAATTGTATTAAAATATTTTTAGATCTTTCGAATAAATGCCATTTAAATATTTTAAATTCTTTTATAAGTTCTGTTTTTATTTTCTTAATTTGCATATTTTCTATTGCTAATGTTCTTGTGTCTTTTTCCACACCTTCTCTAGTAAATATTTGAACGTCAATGACTGTTCCTGATATTCCACTCGGTACTCTAAGTGAAGAGTCTTTTATATCAGATGCTTTATCTCCAAAAATAGCGCGTAATAATTTTTCTTCAGGAGTTAATTGATTTTCATTTTTAGGTGTGACTTTACCTACTAATATATCCCCTTCTGTTATTTCTGCCCCGATATACACAATACCTGATTCATCTAATTTGGATAATGATGATTCTGTGATACTTGGTATATCAGCAGTGATTTCTTCAGGTCCTAATTTCGTGTCTTTAGCAATGCAGGATAATTCTTGGATGTGAATGGTAGTAAATTGATCGTTTTGTATAATTTTTTCAGAAATTAATATAGAATCTTCAAAATTATATCCATTCCAAGACATAAATGCTACTCTTAGATTTTGCCCTAAAGCTAATTCTCCTAAATCTGTTGCTGGTCCATCTGCTAATACGTCATTTTTGTTTACTTGTTCACCTAAATTAATACATGGCATTTGATTAATACAAGTATTTTGATTCGATCGAGTATACTTTATTAAGTTATAAATATCAATGCCTGCTTCTGCTGTATGTAATTCTGATTTATTTACTTTAATAATAATTCTGGAAGCGTCAATGTATTGTACTATTCCTCCTCTTTTAGCTAGTATGGTAACACCAGAATCTGTTGCTACCGCTCTTTCCATACCTGTCCCTACTAATGGTTTTTCTGTTTTTAGCATAGGTACAGCTTGTCTTTGCATATTAGCTCCCATTAAAGATCGGTTAGCATCATCGTGTTCTAAGAATGGGATTAGAGAAGCTCCTACAGAAACTATTTGTTGAGCTGAAATATCTATGTAATTTACTTGATTTTTGTTAAATAAATTTGATTCTCCTTTATATCTACATACTACTGAATCATGTATAAAAGATTGTTTTTTATCAATATGTATATTAGCTTGTGCAATAATATTGTTATATTCTTGGTTGGTGGTGAGATAATGAACAGTATCTGTTAATACTCCATTGTTAACTTTGCGATATGGTGTTTCTAAAAAACCATATTTATTTATTTTAGAATATATTGCTAATGAATTAATTAATCCAATATTTGGTCCTTCAGGTGTTTCTATTGGGCAAATTCTTCCATAGTGTGTAGGATGTACATCTCGTACTTCAAAACCAGCTCTTTCTCTTGTTAAACCCCCTAAACCTAACGCAGAAATACGTCTTTTGTGTGTAATTTCAGATAGAGGATTATTTTGATCCATGAATTGTGATAATTGACTAGAGGTAAAAAATTCTTTAATAATTGCTGAAATAGGTTTTGCATTGATAACATCTTGGGGCATAATAGTATCTAAATCCCCTAAAGAGAGTCTTTCTCGAATGGTTTTTTCTACCCTAATAAGTCCTATTTTAAATTGATTTTCTAGCATTTCTCCTACTGATCTAATTCTTCTATTTCCTAAGTTATCAATATCATCGATTGTATCTTTACCATTACGGATATCGAGTAATTTTTTTATTACATCTAAAATATCTTTTTTACTTAATACATTTTCTCCTGTGGGTTTGTTTCTAGATAATGAGTAATTGAATTTCATTCTCCCTACCGGTGATAAATCATATCTTTCTTGTGAAAAGAATAGATTTGCAAAGAAATTTTCTGACGATTCTTTAGTTGGTGGTTCACCTGGTTTCATAATACGGTATATTTCGATTAATGCACTAGTTTGATCAGATGTAGTATCTATTTCTAATGTATCAGAAATATACGATCCGCAATTTTTATCGTTAGTGTAAATAGTTTCTATGTATTTAATATTGTTTTTTTGAATTTTTTGAATGTGTTCAAAAGTAATTTTTGTATTAGTTAATATAATAGGTTTTTTATTTTTAAGATTAATGTAATCTTTATATACAACTTTATTAATTAAATATTTGGCATTTACTTCAATAAATTCTATTTTATTTTTTTGGAAATGTTTGATATGATGAGAAGTAAATTTTTCTCCTTTGTTCATATATAAAATATTATTAATATATATATTACATTGTGCTGTTTCGTGTATTAGATTTTCAGAATTAATTTGAATATATATTTTTTTATTAATAAATTTATATATATTTTTTTGGTAAAAAATATCTAAAATATTTTTCTTGTTATAACCTAAAGCGTATAGCATTGTTGTAACTGGAATTTTTCTACGTCTGTCGATACGTGTGAATAAATGATCTTTATGGTCAAATTCAAAATCAATCCAAGAACCTCTATATGGTATAATTCTTGCGTTATATAAAATTTTTCCTGATGAGTGATTTTTACCTTTATCGCTGTCGAATAAGACTCCTGGACTACGATGTAGTTGAGATACTACAACCCTTTCTGTACCATTGATAATAAATGTTCCATTATTTGTCATTAATGGAATTTCACCCATGTATACTTCTTGTTCTTTAATATTTTTAATACGAAAATTATTGTTTTTATTTTCATAAACGATTAATCTTAATTTAACTCTTAATGATGCTGAATAAGTTGCTCCTCGAATTTGACAGTCTCTTGCGTTAAATAATGGACTTCCTAACCTATAAGTAATGTATCTTAATTCCGCATTATCGTGATAATTTTTAATGGGAAATATTGCTTTTAAAATAGATTCTATTCCTTTTTGTTCTTTTTTATCTTTTTTTATAAACTGCTTAAAAGAATCTATTTGAATAGAAAGAAGATATGGAATATACATTATTTTTGCATATTTGCCAAAATCTTTACGAATTCTCTTTCTTTCAGTCTTAGAGTACACTATAAAGTTCCTAAAACAGGCTGAAATATATCTTTTATAAATTTATAAAAAATATATTAATTGTATGAAATAATTTAGATTATTATATTATATATATTATAATTTATAGATTTATAAAATATAAATTATATAATTTTTATTTTTTATGTTAAACAAAAAATCATTTATTTTGCTGGTGAATTATTATCACCAGCTTATATGTGAATACATGATGTTAATAATTACAAGGGGTTCAAAATAGTTTTATTTCATTTCCACTATAGCGCCAATTTTTTCTAAAGTATCTTTTAAAGATTCAGCATCTTTTTTGTTCATTTTTTCTTTTAATATTGTTGGAGTTGATTCTACTAGATCTTTAGATTCTTTTAAACCTAAGCCAGTAGCACTACGTACAGCTTTTATAACAGCTATTTTATTTTTTCCTATTTCTTTTAGAAATATATCAAATTCTGTTTTTTCTTCTTTTTTTTCTTGTTCTAGGTTTTGATTTGGTATATTGATAGGTGTAGCAGAAACGCCAAATTTTTTTTCCATGTTGGAAATGAGTTCAACGACTTCCATGACAGACATATTTGATATTGCTTCTAATATCTGTTCCTTTGTAATTGACATAATAAAATTATCCTAATAACAATTCACATTATTTTCAGTAAATTGTGTTATATATTATTTATTTTTTTTATTGTTATTTATTGATAATAAAATATTTAATATTTTTCTGATTGTTGCATTATGTATTGTTATCATGAATCTTATTATAGCTTCTTGATAAGTTGGTAAATTTGATAAGTCATTAATTTCTTTTATAGATAATATTTTTTTATTATAACATGCTGTGATAATTTTAAAATTTTTGTTTTTTTTAGAAAATTGTGTAAATAATTTTATAGCACTTTCTGGTGTTTGTATTGAAAATCCAATTAGTATTGGTCCTTTTAATTGTTTATTTAAACATTCTATATTAGTGTTATTAATTGCTATTTTTAATAATGTATTTTTAATCATATATATTATTACATCATTTTTACGACTATTTTTACGTAATTGGTTTAACAAATTAGAACAAATATTTTTTGGGTTTGCGATAATTGCTGAAACAGAAGATTTAGATATTTTACTTATTTTATTAATAATATTTTTTTTACTTTGTACATTTAAAGCCATTATTATTTTCCTGGATATAATTAATTACTTATTATAATATCTAATGATATGTATTTTCAGAACAGATATTTATGTTTCATATATACTATTTATTTTAATTATAATACCGCAACCCATGGTAGTTGATAATATTAATTTTTTTATAAAAATACCTTTTGATGTAGATGGTTTTAATTTTTTAAGTTCTATTAATAATTGTATAATATTTTCTTTTAATTGTTGATTTGTAAAATTTATTTTTCCAATAGCAGTATTGAGAATACCATTTTTATCATTTTTATATGTTATTTGTCCTTTTTTTGCATTTTTTACTGCTTCTTTAATATTTGAAGTTATTGTTCCTGTTTTAGGGTTTGGCATTAATCCTTTTGGTCCTAAAATAGGTCCTAATTTACTTACTATATGCATAGTATCTGGAGATGATATAATGATATCAAAAATTTTTTTTTTATTTTTAAAATAGTGAATTATTTCTGCTCCTCCAGCAATTTCTGCTCCATACTTTTTTGCTATTTTTATATTTTCACCTTGTGTAAATACTGCTATTTTTATTTTTTTACCAGTTCCGTTGGGTAATATTGTAGATCCTCTAATGTTTTGATCAGTTTTTTTTGGATTAATACCTAAATGAATAGATACATCTACACTTTCAGTAAATTTGGTACTTTGAAATTTTTTTAATAAATTAAGAGCAGAATTAATCGTATATTCTTTATGAAGATTTATTTCTTTTTTAATTTGTTTTATTTTTTTTGATATTTTTGGCATTTATTCCTCTATTTTTATACCTATAGAATAAGCTGTTCCTTTAATTGATGATTTTATTTTTTCAATATTTGATCCTGTCATATCTACTTTTTTCATTTTAGCTATTTCTTCTATTTCTTTTGTAGTAATAGTACCAACTATTTCTTTCTTTGGTTTACTAGAACCTTTTTGTATTTTAGAGTATTTTTTTAATAAAAAAGATACTGGAGGTGTTTTTTGAATAAATGTAAATGTTCGATCTTGATATACAGTAATAATAACTGGAATTGGTATTCCTTTTTCTAAATTTTCAGTAGATTTATTAAATGATTTACAAAATTCTACAATATTAATTCCTTTTTGTCCTAAAGCTGGTCCAATAGGGGGGCTTGGGTTTGCCATACCAGCAGGAATTTGTAATTTAATATATGATTGTATTTTTTTATTCATAAATTCTCTTGTTAATATAAAATTATTTGATATATTTTTAAATATTTAGGTATTTTTTTCAATTTGATTAAAATTTAATTCTAATAAAGTTGATCTTCCAAATATTAATACTGAAATTTTTAATCTATTTTTATTATAATCTATTTGTTCTACTGTTCCCTGAAAACCAGAAAATGGACCGTTATTAATTCTTATTCTTTCTCCTATATTAAATAATATTTTCGGTCGAGTTTGGTTTCCAATTTTATTTAATTTATTAATTATTTTATTGATTATTTTTTTGTGCATTGTTTTTGGTCTTTCTGATATTCCTCCAATAAATCCTATTATTTTGGGTGTATTGCGTATTAATTGCCAACTTTTTTCATTCATATACATATTAATTAAAATATAACCTGGGAAAAATTTACATTGGCTTGTTTTTTTTTTTCCATTTTTAATTTCTAATACTTTTTCACTGGGTACTATTATTTCTCCAAAATATTGTATTAAATTACTATTTTTTATATTTTTTTGTATTTTTTTTACTATTTGATTTTCTTGTCCGGATAAGGTTTGCAAAATATACCAATTTTTTTTTATAATATCGTACATTTTAAAACCTTTAATTAATTAAGTGGGATATAATATATAATATTATTTTATCTAAAGTAAATAATGCAATAGATATTAATGTACTAATTATTAGTATAATTATTGTAATTTGTATTGTTTCTTTTTTTTTTGGATATGTGATAGTTTTGATTTCTGATTTAATTTTTTTTTTGCAGAAGATAATTTTTTTTTTAAGTATTTTTATATATTGAATAAAAATAATCAGTGGTTTGAATTTATATAGTATTTTTAGCATTTTTTATATAGGAATTGATTGTTAAGTATTATTTATTTATAATGTAGCATTTTTATTTTTTATATATTATTTAATAATAAAATGTAACAGTTATATTACGTGATTAGTATAATGAAAATATTTTTAATACTTGTGTGCTGATACCCAGAGTTGAACTGGGGACCTCACCCTTACCAAGGGTGTGCTCTACCTAACTGAGCCATATCAGCTCTATTTTAGCGGGCAGTGGGAATCGAACCCACATTATAAGCTTGGAAGGCTAATGTAATAACCATTATACCATGCCCGCTTGATATTATGGTGGAGGAAGGATTCGAACCTTCGAAGTCAATAGACGACAGATTTACAGTCTGCTCCCTTTAGCCACTCGGGAACTCCACCTTATTTTTGCCGGCTACCGGAATCGAACTGGTGACCTACTGATTACAAGTCAGTTGCTCTACCTGCTGAGCTAAGCCGGCTATAATTTAATACTATTCTTTTATATATTACTGTTAGATTATGAATTATGCAACATGAAATTTAAAAAATTTTTTAAAATATAGTTTAATCTTATAAGATATAATATATTTTTTTTAAAATGTATAAATTTTTATTTTTAACATTTATAATATAGAAAACTATAAAATAATGGGAATTGAGAGTATTTATGAATTTTTTATGTGATATTTTAGGTAATATAAAAGAAAATTTATCTATGTTCCGAAATGACATAAATGTTTCTTTTGAATTTTTCCCACCAAAGTCTGTTGATTATGTAAATAGTAATTTTTTAAATTCAATTGAAAAATTAAGTGTTTTTCATCCTAAGTTTATTTCTATTACATGTACTGCTAATTTAGATAGTATACATGATTATACTGCGCAAGCAATAAAAAATATTCCTACAAGATTAAATTTAAATATTGCTCCTCATATTATTTATGTTAATTCTAATAAAAAAAAAATACAAGATTTAGCTCGTATGTATTGGAATAATGGAATTAAAAATATTATTGCTCTTAGGGGGGATATACAAAAAAATAATACTAGTACTCAATTATATGCTTCAGAGTTAATTTTATTATTAAAACAAGTTGCTGATTTTGATATTTCTGTTGCTGCATATCCTGAAGTGCATCCTACATGTCACAATTCTTATATTGATATAATTAATTTAAAAAATAAAATTAATTGTGGAGCCAATCGCGCAATTACACAATTTTTTTTTAATGTAGATCATTACCTGAGATTTAGAGATCGTTGTTTTTGTGTGGGTATAGATAAAGAAATTATTCCCGGTATATTACCTATTACTAATTTTCAACAAATACAAAAGTTTACTAATATGACTAATGTAAACCTTCCGAAATGGATATGTAATCTTTTTTCAAAAATAGAGTGTGATGAAGTTAATATTAGTAAAATGTTTGGCTTATTAATTTGTCTTGATATGGTAAATCAATTATATAAAGAAGGTATTAGGGATTTTCATTTTTATACTTTGAATCAATTTGATATTGTTTATACTCTATGTTGTTACTTAGGTTTAAGTGTTCAAAAATAATTTTTTTATATTTTATAAATATAATTATATAAAATAAATAGATATGAAGGAATGGTTATTATTTTACATTGATATTTGTATTATAAAATATGTTTTATATCAGTATAGATTTTTTATAAAATAGGTAAATATTTATAATGAACATTTTGTAATCATATTTGTCATTTTTTTACATATATAATATGTTTAATATATCATATAATATAAAATATATTTTTTGGAACAATAGAACATTATGGATTTTGTATATATGTAAATTCGTACAATGTTTAAAAAATATTTTTCTTAATAGATATACATTAAAATAAACTTAATAATGGAAATAAAAAATGATATTATTAAAAAATAGAAAGATAGTTGTTTTAGCTTATTCAGGTGGTTTAGATACTTCTGCAATTATACCATGGATTAAAGAACATTATTCTTTAGATGTAATAGCATTTGTCGCTAATATTGGACAATCTAAGTCTGATCTATTCGGTATTGAAGAAAAAGCTATACAATCAGGTGCAAAAAAATGTTATGTTATTGATTTAAGAGAAAAATTTATTAAAAATTATATTTTACCTGTTTTAAGTACTGGTGCATTATATGAAGGTAATTATTTACTAGGAACAGCCATGGCTAGACCTATTATTGCTAAGGAACAAATTAAATTAGCTTTAAAAATTCAAGCACGTGCAATATGTCATGGAGCAACGGGAAAAGGAAATGATCAAGTTCGTTTTGAGACGGCATATGCGGCATTATGTCCAGAATTAAAAGTGATTTCACCTTGGAGAGAGTGGAAATTTTCTTCTCGAGAAGATTTAATTAAGTATTTGCATCAAAAAAACATTCCAACTACTGCTACAATTAAAAAAATATATAGTAGGGATGAAAATATTTGGCATATTTCTACAGAAGGAGGGATTTTAGAAAATCCTTGGAATCAAGCTAGTAAAGATTGTTGGGTGTGGACAACTGATCCCTTGAATGCTCCTAATATAGAAGAGTATGTGAATATATCTTTTAAAGAAGGATATCCTATTTCTGTAAATCATAATAAATTAAATGTATTAGAAATTTTGCAATTATTAAATAAAATTGGTTCTAAACATGGAGTTGGTCGTATTGATATTGTTGAAAATAGGTTAATTGGAATGAAGTCTAGAGGTTGTTATGAAACCCCAGGAGGTACTATTTTAATGAAAGCGATGCGAGCTATAGAGGAGTTAGTACTAGATAGAAATAGTTTTCAATGGAGAGAACAACTTGCATTGTATATGTCTAATTTAGTATATAATGGATTATGGTTTTCTCCAATGCGTAAATCTATACAAAATGCTGCAAGTATATTTTTTAAAATGTTAACTGGAACAGTAGTATTAAAATTATATAAAGGAAATATTACTGTGATCCAAAAAAAATCTGATAATTCTTTATATTCAGAAGAATTTGCTACTTTTGGAAAAGATAGTGTATATAATCATCAAGATGCTCAAGGTTTTATCAATTTATTTTCTTTATCTTCTAAAATTAGATATTTAAATAATAAGAAATGATATTTGTGCATAATTTATTATAATATTTATACTATGTTGTAATATTTTTATAATTATATTTTAATTTTATAAGGTGTTTTATTTATGAATATTGATAATAAATTATGGGGTGGTAGATTTTTAAAAAAATCAAATCAGTTATTTACTAAATTTAATTGTTCATTAAAAATTGATTATCATTTAGTGGAACAAGATATCTTTGGATCTATTGCTTGGTCGAAGTCGTTATTAGAATGTAATGTATTAACTACTAAAGAACAAAAAAAAATTGAACTAGCATTATGTATTTTAAAACAAGATGTTAAAAAAAATAAAGAGAAAATTCTAAATAGTACTTCAGAAGATATTCATAGTTGGGTTGAATCTCAATTAGTAGATATGATTGGACCGTTAGGTAAGAAATTACACACTGGGCGTAGTCGTAATGACCAAGTAACAACAGATTTAAAGTTATGGTGTAAAGATACAATTCCAAATATATTATTTTCTTTAAAAAAGATACAATGTGATTTACTTAGAAAAGCAGAATTGTTATATGATTGTATTATGCCTGGTTATACACATTTACAACAAGCACAACCAATTACTTTTGGATATTGGTGTTTAGCTTATCTACACATGTTTAAGAGAGATACAAATAGATTGTTAGATAGTTTAAAAAGGTTAGATGTTAGTCCTTTAGGATCAGGTGCTTTATCAGGAACTTTTTGTTCTATTGACCGTGATGCATTAGCTAAGAGAATGAATTTTAACAGTTCTACTGAAAATAGTTTAGATGCTGTTTCTGATAGAGATTATGTTTTGGAATTATTATCTGTGGCTTCTATTAGTATGATACATTTATCTAGATTTTCTGAAGATATAATATTTTTTAATTCTGTTGAATGTAATTTTATAGAATTATCTGATTCTATTACTTCTGGTTCTTCTTTAATGCCCCAAAAAAAAAATCCTGATGCTTTAGAATTGATTCGAGGCAAAACAGGTAGAGTACATGGTTACTTGTTAAGTATGTTAACTATATTAAAAGGTTTACCTTTATCATATAATAAGGATATGCAGGAAGACAAATATCTTTTATTTTCTGCTATGAATATTTGGATGAATTGTTTAAATATTACTATTTTAGTATTAAGAAATATGATAGTTAATAAATCCATATGTTTACACTCTGCTAAGAAGGGTTATTCTAATGCTACCGAAATAGCAGATTATTTAGTTAATAAAGGTGTTTCTTTTAGAGAAGCACATTTTATTGCAGGTAAAATTGTTTTAGAAGCAATAAATCAAAAATGTGCTTTAGAAGAATTAAATATTTCCACTTTTAAGAAATATCATTTTATTTTTGAAGAAGATATATATAACAAGTTAAGTTTAAATTCTTGTTTGAATAGTAAAAATTCTAAGGGAGGTGTTTCTTTAAGACAAATTTTACAGTCTATATATAATATTAAAAAAGAATTATATTAATTTAGATCATTAAGTAAATATTTTCAAATTTATAAAAATTGTTAGATAAGCTTCCTAATATTCATTTAAGAAGCTTTTTTTATTATTTTAATATAATGGTGATATTAACTAATCATCTAAAAAATTTTTTAATATTTCAGATCGACTAGGATGTCTTAATTTTTTTAAAGCTTTAGCTTCAATTTGTCTAATTCTTTCTCTGGTAACTGAAAATTTTTTTCCTACTTCTTCTAAAGTATGATCACTGTTCATATCAATTCCAAATCGCATTTTTAATACTTCTTCTTCTCTTGGAGTCAATTCAGATAAAATAACTTTAGTTATTTTTCTTAAGCTTTCTAAAGTTGCAGAATTAATTGGTAATTCTAAACTGACATCTTCTATAAAATCACTTAATTGAGAATCTTCGTCATCTCCTACAGGAGTTTCCATAGAAATTGGTTCTTTAGATATTTTTAGTACTTTTCTAATTTTTTCTTCTGGCATTAACATGCGAGTTGATAATTCTTCTGGTGTGGGTTCTCTTCCAATTTCTTGTAAAATTTGTCTTGATATTCTATTTAGTTTATTAATTGTTTCAATCATATGTACAGGGATTCTAATTGTTCTAGCTTGATCAGCTATGGATCGTGTAATTGCTTGTCTTATCCACCATGTTGCATAAGTTGAAAATTTATATCCTCGTTTATATTCAAATTTATCTACTGCTTTCATTAATCCAATATTTCCTTCTTGAATTAAATCTAAAAATTGCAATCCTCTATTAGTATATTTTTTTGCTATAGAAATAACTAGTCTTAAATTAGCTTCAATCATATTTCTTTTTGCATTTTTTGTTTTTGATTCTCCTAATAAAATTGATTTATTAATTTTTTTTATTTCACTGATACTTAATCCAGTTTCTTTTTCAATTTGTTTTAATTGTTGTGTAATTGTGATGATAGTATTTTGTACTTTATATAAATTTCTATTCCATATGGTGTTCATTTTTTTTAATTTATTTAACCATTTTTTATTATTTTCATTTCCAATAAATACTTCCATAAATATTTTTTTTGGTATTTTACAATCAACAGTACATAATTGCATAATTTTTCTTTCTTTTTTTCTGATTCGATAAATTATGTTACGCATATTATTAATGATATTTTCATATTGTTTAGGTACTAATTTGAAACTTTTAAATATTTTAGATAATTTTTCTATTTCAATGATTGCATCTTTATGTGATCTTTTTTTTTTATCTATTATATAAACAGTTTTTAAGTATTGTTGTTTTAATTGTTGAAATTTTTCTTTAACTAATTCTAAATCTATATTATTTTCTGCAGATTTTTTTTTCTTATTTTTTTTTTTATCAAGTATGTCTTCTAATGTATTGGGTGGTTTTTCAATCACAAAACCTGCTATTACATCTGATAATCTTATTTGTCCTGATTGAATTCGAGAATATTGGTTAAGGAGATAAACAATAGATTCTGGGTATTGTGAAATAGATAATTGTACTTGATTAATTCCTTCTTCTATTTCCTTCGCTATATTGATTTCACCTTGTCTGGTTAATAGTTCTACTGTTCCCATTTCTCGCATATACATGCGTATTGGATCTACTGTGCGTCCTAATTCTGTTCCTGTATTTGATATTTGTGTTTCATTATTCAGTTCTTTGTCTTGTATATCTGTATATTTTTTGTTTGCTATTTTTATAGTTCTTTTTTTTTCTATTATTTTAATATCCATTGTACGAAGGATATGAATAATATTTTTTAATTTACTTGTATCAATAATTTTCTTTTTTATTAACTTGTTGATATCAGCATATGTTAAATATCCTTGATTTTGACCACGTTCTATTAAAATATCTATTTGAAAACTAGCATTTTTTTTCATAATTATTCCTGTTTTAATTATATAAATAGATGAATATCATCTAACATTTATTATATAATTTTATTATTATATATGTGATTTTTTTGATAATTGTTGATTAATTTTCCATAATATTTTTTTTTCTGTGATATTTAAACCATAATAACGATCTTTATGAATTAAAGTATTATATTTTTTTTCTAAAGCTATTTGATATATTTTTTTAATTAAATGAATAAATACAATTTTTTTTTTTTTAGTATCAATCATATTATTCCAACTTGCTAATTTGTTAATTATATTAAGTTTTTTTTTTTTTGTTCTATAAAATTCAAGAATTTGTCCAGTATTAATATGATTATATTGTTTACATAGTGAAAATATTTCCATAAATAATGATAGTCCGGGTATATGCATTTTTTTAAATTCGTAAATAGAACATGGAATAATTTGATGTAGGTTTGGTTTTTGTAAAATTAAACTTATTAATATACGCATATTAGTTGGTTTAATATCTAATATATTATAATGATAGTATTTTTTTTCTTGAAACAGTTTATTTAATTCATAATGATCTATAATTCCAATTTGTATTCCTAATTTTTTTTTTAGATGCATTCTGATAAATTTGTCAGGTATTTTGTTAATTAGTGGTATAGCTTTTTTGATTAATTGTATTTTTTTGTATATAGAATCTATTTTATTTTTTTGATTTATTATATTCATTAAAAAAAAATCGAATATATTGACGGAATTTTTTATCCTTTTTTTAAATTTTTTTGTTCCCTCTTTATGTATAATGCTATCGGGGTCTTCTCCTTGAGGTAAAAAAATAAATTTTATACTTCTATAGTTTATAAGGTATGATAATGCTATTTTCAAAGTTCTCCAAGCTGCTTTGATTCCTGCTACATCTCCATCATAACAATATATAATATTATCAGTTTTTTGAAATAGTACTTTAATTTGATTCTTTGTAGTTATCGTACCTAATGATGATACTGTATCTTTAATATTATATTGTACTAATGATATAACATCAAAATATCCTTCTACTACTAGTATATATTTTATTTTATTTTTTTTTTGATAAATTTGGTAAATTCCGTATAAAATATTACTTTTATTAAAAATATATGTATTAGAAGAGTTAATATATTTTGGATTATTAGCATTGATGGTTCTTCCCCCTAAAGCGATAATTTTACCATATTTATTTTGTATAGGAAAAATAATTCTATTTTTAAATCTTTCATATTGTGTATTGTTTGTATTGTTATATAGTATACCTAATTTTATTAAACTATAAATATATTTTTTATTTTTTTTGATTATCGGGTTTGATAATAAAGTATTTATTTGTGCAAATCCAATTTGAAAATATTTAATCATTGCATTGTTTATTTTTCTTTTTTTTAAGTATTTTTGTGCTATGTGAGAGTTTTTATTTTGTAAGTTAAAGTAATATAATTTTGATGCTATTTCTATAATTTTATATAATTTTTTTTTTTTACAGTATTGTTGTTGAATCTTTTCATTAAAAAATTTGTATGGTATGTGAATATTAAATACATTAGAAATTGTTTGAATACTATCTAAAAATGATGATTGGTTGTATTTCATTAAGAAATCTATTATATTTCCGTGCGCATTACATCCAAAACAATGAAAATATTGTTTATTTTCATTAATAGAAAAAGAAGGTGTTTTTTCATTATGAAAAGGGCAAATACTATAGTAATTTTTTCCTATTTTTTGTAATTTAATATACATTTCAATTAATTGAACAATATTTGTTTGATCTAGTATGTTTTTTATAATATCTGGAGGTATGAAATAATTCATAATTTTATTATTTATATATATATGTAAAGTGACCGTGCTGAAAATATTAGTACGGTCTCAAGTTAATATTTTATATTCTTGAATGTGTTTTAATACATTTTGATACGTTTAGTATTTTCTCTTAAAATTTTTTTAGATAATCTTTTAACAGCTGATGCTTTTGCTCTTTTTCGTTGTGTGGTTGGTTTTTCATAAAATTCTCTTCTTCTCATTTCCGATAGTATACCGGATTTTTCACACGCTCGTTTAAATCTTCTTAATGCAACATCAAATGGTTCATTTTCTCTTAATTTAATTATTGGCATATTATATTTTCTCATTATTGAAAACAGTTTAATATATAATTAATTATATATTATATAATTCTTTTATTATAAATATTTAAATATATTATTTTTTTTGTATATATGCGTATATTAGGAATTGAAACTTCATTTGATGATACAGGAGTGGCAGTTTATGATAGTGATTCAGGTTTATTAATAAATGAATTATATAGTCAGTCGATGCATAATCAATATGGAGGAGTGGTACCTGAATTAGCTGCTCGAGATCATGTAAACAAATTAGCTCCTTTAATATTTAGTATTATGGAAAATAAAAAAATATCTTTTAATACTATTAATGCTATTGCTTATACAGCCGGTCCTGGTTTAGCTGGTTCTTTGCTTGTTGGTGCTGCGCTAAGCTGTTCTTTAGCTTATTCTTGTGGTATTCCTGTAATACCAATTAATCATATGGAAGGACATTTATTATCTCCTAGGTTAACGAATAATATTTTTAATTTTCCAGTGGTGGTATTATTAATTTCAGGTAAACATACGCAATTAATTTTTGCTAGTAAATTTGGAAAATATGATTTATTAGGTGAAACTTTAGATGATGCTGTAGGAGAGGTTTTTGATAAGATTGCTAAGGCTTTAAATTTAGGTTATCCAGGAGGATCAAAATTATCGCATTTTGCTAAAAATGGAAGAGGTGGAACATTTCGTTTTCCAACACCAATGAAATATAGTAATAATTTTAATTTTAGTTTTTCTGGTATTAAAACATTTACTTTAAATTTAATTAATAAAAATTTTGGTGATATTAATATATGTTATGATATTGCTTATGGTTTTGAACATGCTATTGTAGATGTATTAATTTATAAATGTCACCAAGCATTAAAAAAAATGGGAGTCAATAGATTAGTGATTGCTGGGGGGGTAAGTGCTAATATGACATTAATAACAAAAATGAAAGATATGTTAAAATTACATAATGGAATCTTGTATGTTCCTGACCCCATTTTTTGTACTGATAATGCTGCTATGATTGCGTATGCTGGTATGTTACGTTTTAAAAAAAAAAAATATACTAATATAGATATTATGGTAAATCCGAATTGGGTAATTACAGATATTTAATGTAAATATGAAATTATTATATTTTATTGTAAATATAATATTAAATCTTCAATTGTTATTATTGGCATTTTATATAATTTAGAAAACTGTATGATTTCTTTATTTTTAGACATGGTACCATTTTTATTTGTTAATTCACAAATAACACTCATAGGTTTGTATCCAGCTAAAATCATTAATGTAATAGATGCTTCTGTGTGCCCCGGTCTGGATAATATCCCGTTTTGATGTGCACATAATGGAAAAATATGTCCAGGTCGATTTAGATCTTGTGGTATTACTGTTTCAGAAGTAGCTGTTTGGATAGTTTTTAATCTGTCTTGTGCAGATACACCACTAGAAACTCCTTGGGCAGATTCAATACTAACAGTAAAACCTGTTTGGTATTTACTGGTATTGTTTTTTACCATCATAGGTAAATGTAATTGTTTTCTTTTTAATTCTGTAATACATAAACATATTATTCCGCTACCATATCGGATTGATAATGCCATTTGCCGTACTGTCATGTTTTCACAACAAAATACTAAATCGCCTTCATTTTCACGATTTTTATTATCTATAATGATAATTCCTTTATTTTTTTTTAATGAATATATTGCTTGTTTAATTCTGTTTTTATAATTTCCATATTTTGATAATATTTTTTTATTCATAAACACCTTTCATTATTAATGCATATCATGTTAATAATGTACTAATTTACAGTATTGGACATATTTTTTATATATATTATTAAAATACTTATTATTCTATAATTGGTTATTTCATATTTTGTTTGTATAAGTATATTTTAAAGAAAATATTATATTTCACGGTACTAAAAGACTAGCACCGTGTGTTATATGTTATTTATTTTATAACTTCCATTATTATTGTTTTTCCAGATATGGTAGTTCCTGAATATTTTTTAATTTTTTTTACTTGATCCATATTAGATATAACAATAGGTGTTATTGTAGATTTTGCATACTTTTGTAAAAATTTTAAGTCGTACTCGATAATTGTTTCGCCCATCGTAATATTCTGATTATCTTGAGCTATTTGTTTAAATCCTTTTCCTTTTAGTAATACTGTATCAATGCCAAAATGTACAAATAATTCAATTCCATCTTTGGTCATGATGGAAAAAGCATGCATGGTTTTAAATATTATTCCAATTTTTCCTGTGATGGGAGCTACGATTCTTTTTCCGTTAGGTTGAATAGCTATTCCATCACCTACTATTCTTTCAGAAAATACTTTATCTGGTACAGAATCAAGCGTGACAATTGTTCCTGATATTGGTGCTATGATATTTGTTTTTTGTTGTGGTGTTTTTTTGAAAAAATTATATAATATATTCATAATATATGATTCATTTGTATATTAATAATAGATTTTTATACATTTTATTGTTTTATAAAATCATTAATAGTTTTTATTATTTGTGTTGATGTTTTTTGGGATAGTACTAATTTTGCTAATTTTTGTGCATATTTAAATTTATTTTCTCTAATAATTTGTTTTATTTCTGGAATTGATGATGGATTCATACTAAATTCATTTAATCCCATACCTAATAGTAAAATAGTAGCTTGTGTATTACTGGCTAATTCACCACACATACCAGTCCATTTATTGTGTGCATGAGAATTATTAATTACTTTTTGAATTAATTTTAAAACTGATGGACTCATGGGATTATATAGGTGAGATATTAAATCATTTCCTCTGTCTACTGCCAAGGTATATTGTGTTAAATCATTTGTTCCAATACTAAAAAAGTCTACTTCTTGTATTAATAGATTAGAAATAATGGCAGATGCTGGTGTTTCTATCATTATTCCTACTTGGATATTTTTATCAAATAATATTTTTTTTTTTTTTAGATTATATTTTATTTTTTCTATTTCTATTTTTAATTTTTGTATTTCTTCTAAAGAAATAATCATAGGAAATAATATTTTTAGTTTTCCAAAAATAGATGCTCTAAGAATTGCTGTTAATTGTGTATGCAAAATTTCTTTTTTCGTCATACTAATTCTAATAGCTCTACAACCAAGGAATGGGTTTTCTTCTTTTGGTAGATTTAAGTATGGAAGATTTTTATCTCCTCCTATATCCATTGTTCTAATAATGATAGATTTGTTTTTCATTATTAGTGCTGCTTGTTTGTATGCTTGAAACTGTTCTTCTTCTGTAGGTAATGTATTGCGTTGCATAAATAAAAATTCTGTACGATATAATCCAATGGATTCTGCTCCGTATTTTTGAGCGTTATTTATATCGTTTATATTACTTACATTTGCACTAATTGTTATTTTGTGATTATCTATAGTAATAGCATGGAATTTTTTTAATTTACATAATTCTTTTTTTTTTAATTCGTATTGTATTTTTTTTTTTTTAAATATTTTAATATTCTCTTGATTTGGATTGATTAATATTTTGTTTTTAATACCATCAAGGATGACATAATCTCCTTTTTTTACTTTTTTTGTAATGTTTCCTGTTCCCACAATAGCAGGAATTTCTAATGATCTTGCTATAATAGAAGTATGAGATGTTTCTCCTCCTAAATCTGTAATAAAACCTAAAATATATTTAAAATTTATTTGAGCAGTTTCGGATGGAGTTAATTCTTTAGTTATTATTATTACTTTTTTTTTTATATTTTGTAAATCTATATTTTGTAAGTTTAATAAATTTTTTAATAATCTATCTTGTATATCTTGCATATCTATAATTCTATTTTTTAGATATGTATCATTTATTTTATTCATTTGTTGGATTTGTTCAGAAAAAATTTTGTGAATTGCAAAATCTGCTGTATGAAGATTGTTTTTTATAAAAAAAATTATTTCTTTTTCTAATTCAATATCTTCTAATATCATAATATGTCCGTAGAAGATATTATTGGTTTTTTTATTTAATATAGTATTTGATTTTTCTTGAATTGTTTTTAGTTGTTTAATTGTTTTATTTTTTGCATGAAGAAATTTTGTTATTTCTTGATGAATATTTTTTTGTATTATTTTTTTTGGATTTATTGTAATCGGTTCTTTTTTTAATAGAAATGTTTCTCCGTAAGCAATACCTGTAGATGCTAAAATACCTGCAATCATAATATTACCTTTAATTTGAGTATTATTTTGTTTTTTAATATGTTTATATTATTAAAATAGAATTTATTAATATATTTATATAATAAATATTTTATGATACATGAATTATTTCATTTGTGAAATAAATTGTATAATTTTTTCTACAGTTTCTTGTTCATCTTCTCCATTGGCAGATATCGTAATAATGGAGTCTTTAGAAATTCCTAATGTTTGTAGTTGGAATAAACTTTTTCCATTTACTGTCTTGTCGTTATATGTAATGTTAATTTCTGACTTAAATTGTTGAGCATATTTTATTAATTGTGCTGCTGGTCTAATATGTAAACCATGTTTACAATTAATTTTGATTTTTTTTTGAAACATTTTTATTTTTCTTAATATAATTATTTAGTTTTTAATATACCATTATTATGGTATTTTTTTAAATATTTTTACAATTTTAGTATTTTGATAATGATGTTATTTAATTGATTTTTTATCAATTTGGTTTTGTGATACTATATATGTATTTTTTATAATTATTGCAATAGTATTTTTTTGATTTTATATAATTAAAATAATATTTAATCAATATCTTGTTATACATTGTATGAAAAAAAAAAAAAAAATTTTTTCTATATTACAAAAAATTATTAGTTATCATGATTATTTGTATTATGTTTTAGATCACCCTTTAATTTCAGATGTAGAATATGATTTTTTAGTAAGTAAATTAAATAAAAAAAAAAAAAATAATTTTTTATTTGTTAAAAATATAAGAAATGATTATGACCGTGATAAATTATTGCAACAATTAAAATGGGGTAATCATTTATATCCTATGTTATCATTAAAAAGTATTTTTCAAATCAATAGTTTTTTAAATTTTTATAATAAGATAACAGAAAGATTAAATCATTATAAAAAAATAAATTTTTTTTGTGATGTTAAATTTGATGGATTAGCATTAAGTTTATTATATAGAAAAGGATTTTTAGTTCGTGCTTTAACTAGAGGGGATGGAATATGTGGAGAGGATGTGACTGAAAATGCTAGAATGATACAAAATATTCCTCAATATTTATTAGGTGATGATTACCCGGAATTATTAGAAGTACGAGGTGAAGTATGTATGTTAAAACAAGATTTTAATAGATTAAATTTATCTCTTAAAAAAAAAAAAAAAAAAACATTTTCTAATTCTAGAAATGCTGCTGCAGGTTCTATACGACAAAAAAATCCTATAGTTACTAAAAAAAGAAAATTATTTTTTTATTGTTATAGTGGTTATATTTTTGATAATACTTTGATTATGTATAATCATTCAGATCAATTAAAATATTTACACCAATGTGGTTTTCATATAAGTAAATATATTTTATTATCTTGCGATTGCAAATCTATATTAGATTTTTATTACTTTATTGAAAAAATTCGTAATCTTCTTGCCTTTCATATTGATGGTATTGTAATTAAATTAGATTCAATAGAATTACAACAATTAATAGGTTATAATACTAAATTTCCTAAATGGGCTATTGCTATAAAATTTATTTCTAAAGAATCGAAAACTCAATTAATATCAGTGCATTATCAAATTGGGAGAACAGGCATTGTTACTCCTGTAGGGTATGTAAAACCTGTTATATTATCTGGTGTGATTATTAAAAAAGTTTCTTTATATAATAAAAATGAACTGAATAAACTAGATTTACATATGTATGATACTGTATTAATAAAACGAGTAGGTGATGTTATACCTAGAATATGTTCTGTTTTTATAAAAAAAAGATTACATAATACTAACAAGATTTGTTTTCCTCAATATTGTACTTCATGTAATTCATTACTACAATATAATAATAATACAAATATTATACAATGTATTGCTGGGGAAAATTGCATATCGCAATGTGTGAAAAATATTGAACATTTTTTTTCTAAAGAAGCTTTATATGTACAAGGATTGGGTTATAAAATTATTAAAAAATTATTTGATAATAAATATATTAAAAATGTTTTAGATTGTTTTAAATTAGATGTGATAATTTTATCTAAATTAAAATTTTTAGGGTATCAATCTGCTATTAAATTAGTTTATGAAATTGAAAAATGTAAGCATACTACTTTAGGTAGATTTATTTATGCTTTAGGTATTGATTCTATTGGTTTAGAGAATGCTACTTTTATTGCTGATTATTTTGGTTCTATAAAAAAAATTATGAATTGTAGTATACATGAATTAAGAGATATTAGAAATATTGGTTCTATTACTGCTAATAATTTTTTACATTTTATTAGAAATAATAAAAAAAAATTATATATTAATCAATTAATTAATGAAATTGGAATTACTTTTCTTAACAAAATAAAAATTGTACACCAGGAAAAAAGTATATTTTTTTTAAATAAAAAAATTGTTTTAACTGGTAAATTTTTAAATTGGTCTAGGAAAGAAATCACTACTCATATAGTTCATTTGGGTGGTATCGTGTGTAGTAGTGTATCTAGTAGAATTAATTATTTAATAGTTGGTCAAAATCCTGGATCTAAAATACAAAAAGCATTAAAATATAATGTTAAGATTATAAAAGAATCTGAAATATTAGATTTAATATTGAAAAAAAAATAATTTTAATATTGGTGGGTCGTGCAGGATTTGAACCTGCGACCAATTGATTAAAAGTCAACTGCTCTACCAACTGAGCTAACGACCCAATGTTTATCATGGGTAATGACGGATTTGAACCGCCGACTTCCTCCGTGTAAAGGAGGCGCTCTACCAACTGAGCTAATCACCCGTAATATTATACTACTTATACTATTGTAAGTATCAAAAAAAACTAGTCAACACTTTTTTTAATAAAAATTTTTATATGTTTGTTTTTAATAACATAACAACTAAAGAATAATTTGATTTATATTAAGATTATAACATTGATTTAAGGAAAATATAAAATATGCATATTAAAACTAGATTTGCTCCTAGCTCGAGTGGGTTATTACATATAGGTAATATACGTACAGCGTTATATTCTTGGTTATTTGCTAAAAAACATGGCGGTTCTTTTGTTTTAAGAATAGAAGATACCGATATAAATCGTTCTAATATTCACTTTATACATGATATTATTAAAACATTAAATTGGTTAGGTATACATTGGGATTGTGGTCCATATTTACAAAGTGAAAGATTATTAATTTATAAAGAAAAAATTGATTCGATGTTAGATTCAGGTCATGCATATAAATGTTATTGTTCTGTAGAACGTTTAGAGAAATTACGTTTGTATCAAATATCTCAAGGTCAGAAACCTCAATATGATAGAGTATGTAGAAATAGTAAAGTACAGAGTATTGGAAAAGATTATGTGATAAGATTTAAAAATCCATTATCTGGTCAAGTATGTTTTCATGATCAAATTAGAGGTAAAATAATATTTAATAATTTGGAATTAGATGATTTAATTATTCAACGTAGAAATGGTATGCCTACGTATAATTTTTGTGTGGTAATTGATGATTTATTAATGGGTATTACTCATGTTATAAGAGGAGAAGATCATATTAACAATACTCCTAGACAAATTAATATTTTAACATCTTTACATGCTTTTATTCCACATTATGCGCATGTTTCTATGGTAATTGATCATGATAAGAATAATTTATCTAAAAGAAAAAGTGCAATGAGTATTTTAAAATATAAAAATAGTGGTTTTTTAAAAGAAGCAATTTTAAATTATGTATTAAAATTAGGTTGGTCATATGGTGATAGAGAAATTTTTAATATTTTAGAGATGAAAAAATTATTTTCTATAAGAAATATTAATAAATCAGCTAGTGAGTTTAATTTTAATAAGTTACTTTGGTTTAATAATTATTATTTAAATAATTTACCGATTAATGATTATTTAATTAATATTTTTAAAAAACGTTTAATACATGATAAAATTTTTTACAAAAATGGTCCTAAATTATCTAGTATTATCAGTTTATTAAGAAGTAGATGTAATACTATCAATGAAATGTCTATTCAATCATTATTTTTTTTCACCAGAATAAAATATTTTCATAATAATTTAATTAAAAAATATTGTATTAAGGAGAATATATTGTTATTAAGTATAATTTATAAAAATTTATTTTTTATAAAAAATTGGAGTGCTGAAAATATTATTTTGATACTAAAAAAAATATCTATTAAATATAACTGTTTAATTAAAAACATATGTATGCCGGTAAGAATTGCAATTACTGGAATGGAGAACACTCCCAGTATTAATCATATTGTTGAAATTATAGGTAAAAAAGAATCATTAATTAGAATAAGAATTTTTTATTCTTTTATTAAAAAGAATTTTTTTTAAGATAATATATTTTGTACAATATTATTTAATTTTTTATTTACATTATTTTATAAATATTTTGTAATATAATAATATTTTATTACTTGATATATTAAAATATATAATATTATTTTTGTGTATTAATAGTACTTAATTTAAATTTTATATGTTATAAAGTTGTAAAAATTTTTTTATTATTTTTTAACTGTTTATATGATTTTTTTATAAAATATTTTATTACGATAGTATAAAATTATTTTTTTTATAAGTAGGAAAATAACATGAGTATAAATTCTATCAAAGATAGTAATACAGAATCAGAGATGAAAAATTATAACTTTAATAATTCATTTTTTAAAAATTTTAGTATGTATTTTATGGTTTTATTTTTTATTATTTTGATAGTAATATTACGTATTTTTTATTTTCCGAATATTAAATATCAATTAATTTGTAATAATTTATCACATAATGATAGTATGTTAATTATATCACATTTATCGGATATGAAAATTGCTTATCGATATAATATGGATACTAGAGAGTTATCTGTTCCAGAAAAGAATATCAGTCAAGTAAATAATATGTTATTATTAGAGGGATTACCTAGAGATAATAATATTGGTTTTGAGTTATTTGATAAAGATCAATTTGGAATGAGTCAATATAATACCAATATAAATTATCAGAGAGCTTTAGAGGGTGAATTAATTAGATTAATTCAAAAAATTCATTTTGTTAAATTTGTTACATTACATATAGTAATTCCTAATTCTTCTATTTTTATGCAGGATCAAATATCTCCTTCTGTTTCAGTAGTATTAGGATGTAAAGATGGAAAAGTTTTAAGTTCGGAACAATGTTTTGCTATTCTGAATTTAATTCGTGCTAGTATTCCAAATCTTCGTTTAGAAAATATAGTGATATTAGATGAAAATGGAAATTATTTAAATCATGTAAATAATGATCATAATAATATTAGTATTACGAAATAATAATATTTTTTAATTTTTTCAGAGTAAATTATGATATTTAAATGGAATATTGATAAAAATATTTTTTATATAAAATATATAAATATAATCTTTTTATTGTTTTAAGGATATAAAAAGTGATATATATAAATATTAATAATATAATAGTATCATTATTAATGTAAAAAAATTTTAAATATGTTTATATTTAATAATACATTAAATATTTTTATAATAAAATAATATTATTTTATAATATAATAGATTGTATTTAATTTATTATCATTTATTAAACATATTTTTATATTTTTATTATCAAAATAAAATGTAATTTTAAATTAACGAAATATTGATAATGTTATTATGATACTTGAAATAATTTACAGTATTTTATTTATTTTTTTATACATATTTTATTATTTATATATTTTAAATAATATTTTTATTTTTTTATATTCTATATTCTATAATATAATATATTGAAATTTCATTTAAGTATAGGTACACGCAATAATTTCATAGCTATAATTGTATATATTACTATATGTAGAATTAATAAAATTTTTTTATAAAAGATAAATGTATTTTATGTTATAGAATAAAAACATATTATTTTAATTAATTTTTATGAATTTATATAAATATTATATTTTATATTATTAAATTATAATTATAATATAAATTATTAAATATATTATTTTGTAATAGTTAAAATATATATTTTATATTATCTCAATATTTTTTATAATATATTTTATTAATTTATATAACTATATATAAATTTTTATATTGTATATTATATACGAATATTTATTTCTAATAATGAAAATAATCAATTTTTATAACATCATATTTTCATAATTGATATTTTGTATAATACGATAGTTGATATAATATTTATAATATATTGTTCATTTTTAATGTTATATATTATTTTTTTATATTTATATAGATTATTAATACAAGATTGAATTTTATTATTTTTTTGATTTACATAATTATTTTAAATTAATATAAATGTTTTATAGTTTATATAAACATTTTAATACTATTATTTATTTAATTATGGTATACATTTAGTATGTTATTTCATATATAGTTATGTTAATATTTTATTATACTAATATGATTTTGTTAAATATATAGATATTAAAACTAACCATTTTATATAATAATATTATCACAATTTCATAATTTAAAAGATTTGAATGAATATTTGATGATTGATTAAATGGATTAATATGATTATGTTAATTGCAAATGATTTATTTACATATTGTATTTAAAATTAAATTATTTATTAATATTTAATTGATTTTATATATTACGGAAGTAAATATGTTAATGAAATTATTTATATTTTTTGTATTATTGATGCATAGTGTGAATGTAAATGCGTCCGAGTTACCTAATTTTTTAAGTTATAGTATATTGAATAATATAAATATGTATACTTTGTTTCATCAAAAAATATTTTTTATTGTTTTTTTATCTTTTTTCCCAGTTTTAATTTTATTAACAACAAGTTTTACTAGAATTATTATTATTTTAAGTTTGTTAAGAAATGCATTAGGAATACCATATTTACCTCCTAATCAAATTTTATTTAGTATGTCAATTTTTTTAACTTTTTTTATCATGAGCCCAACAATAGATAAAATTTATAAAGAATCATATTTACCATTACATGAAAATAAAATTCAAATCAATGAAGCTGTTATCAAAGGTATAAAACCAATGCATGATTTTATGTTACATCAAACAAGGAAATCTGATTTGTTATTATTTTATAATTTATCGCATATTAAAAATACATGTTACAAAAATAATGTTCCTTTAATTATATTAATTCCAGCATTTATCACTAGTGAATTAAAAACAGCATTTCAAATTGGATTTACTATTTTTATACCTTTTTTAATAATAGATTTAGTAGTTTCAAGTGTTTTAATTGCTTTAGGGATGATGATGGTGCCTCCATCTACTGTAGCTCTTCCTTTTAAATTAATATTATTTGTATTAATTGATGGTTGGAAATTAATCTTTTCTTCTTTAGTGGAAAGTTTTTATTAAATTAAATAATATATAATTTATTAAATGAGATGATTTATGAGTAATGAATTGATATCAAATATATTTTTTGAATCTATTAAAGTCATGATAATGTTTTCAGCTCCATTATTATTATCTATTTTATTTACTGGTTTAACGGTAAGTATTTTACAAACAATTACTCAAATCAATGAATACACATTATCTTTTATTTTAAAGGTTATATCAATATTTTTAGTTTTTATGTTTTTTGGATCTTGGATAGTGCATATAATTGCTGATTATATGATTCATGTCATTAAAATTATTCCTTCATTGGTTTTTTATGTTCATATATAAACCATTTCTTTTAGATTGGAATGCGTTGGTTATTGTAATATTTAGAATTTTTTCAACTATATATATAGTTTCTATATTTGGTGATACTATAGTAGATATTAAAATTAAATTTTTTTTATCTATATGTATTGCATTATTAATTTTTCCTTTTATTTCATATCATCAAGTTATATTATTATCAATTTTAGGTGTATTAATTTTTATTAAACAAATATTTATTGGTTTTTTTATAGGATGGTTAATTAATGTAATATTATCTATAACTATTGTGATGGGTGAAATAATTAGTTTACAAATTGGTTTATCATGTATCAATTCATTAAATCTTAGTATTTATATGAATATTTCTACTATATCAAGTTTATTAAACATGTTATTATTGTTATTATTTTTATCAATGAATGGTCATTTATTAATTATTTATTTGATTGCTAAAAGTTTTGATTTTATACCAATCAATGATTTTTTATTTAACATACATTATTTATTTTCTTTTATTCAAATTTTTAACAAAGTATTTATTTTTGGCGTAATATTATCTTTACCTATCATTATTATTGTATTTTTATTGAATATATTAATTGGTTTTTTAAGTAAAATGTCTTATCCAATGTCAGTATTTTATATTGGATTTCCAATTAGTGTTTTATTAAGTATGATGATTTTATTATTTTCTAATGCAATTATTATAAATTCATTAATATATTTAATAAAGTATTTATTAAATTTTTTATTATATAGTCTTCGTACTTATAAATAATAAGAATATTATATGATATATTTATATATTTATTAATTAAAATTTATAATATATATAAATATAAAAATATATCATATATATCTTAGATATAAATGCTATTTAATTTTTGCTTCATTATATAATATATGTTTTCTAATTTTAGGATCGTATTTTTTTAAATGCATTTTTTTTTGATTAGATTTTTTATTTTTTGTTGTTGTATAATAATGTTTAGAGCCAGAAGAAGATACGAGTTTTATTTTTTCTCTTTTACTTTTAGCCATTTTTATTTCCTTTTTTTATAAAATATTCAATTCCTTTTTTATCAATTATTCTTATTCCTTTTGTTGAAACTTTTAATTTAATAAATTTTTGGATTTTTGAATGCCAAAATTTTTTATATTGTAAATTAGGTAAAAACTTTTTTTTTGTTGCATTCATAGCATGTGATCTATTATTTCCAAACATAGATTTTTTTTTAGTGATAGTACAAATATTAGACATATATACCTCGTATATTAAATTTAATGGAATTTGAATTATGTATCATGATATTTATTTTATTTTATGGTCAAATAGATATTGTATTTAACATGAATTATTTTTTAGAGTATTGATAAATTGATTTTTGTATTTCTTGTTTAGCAGATTGTACATCTTCAAAACCAATAATTTTAACCCATTTTTTTTTTTCTAAGTCTTTATAATGTTTAAAAAAATGTATAATTTTATCTTTTTGAAATGTTGGTAAATTGTGTATATCGTTAATGTTGTTATAATTTATACATATATTATTGTGTGGTAGAGCAATAATTTTATTATCTACTCCAGATTCATCAATCATTTTTAATATACCAATTGGTTTACATTGTATCACGCATCCTGGTTGTAATGATTCTGAAATAGGAATTAATACATCTAACGGATCTCCATCATCAGATAACGTATTATTAATATAACCATAATTACATGGATAGATCATTGCGGTAGGTATAAGACGATCAACAAATAATATTTGTGTATTTTTATTAATTTCATATTTGATAGAATGTGTATTATTTGGTATTTCAATAATCACATATATATCTTCTGGTATATTTTTTCCAGATGGAATATATTTTAGGTTCATAGAATATCAATTTCATTATAAAATAAATAATATTATTAATATATTATATTATAATTATGTTAAATGAAAATATTTTTTATCTTATATATTATATTATACAGTATATTAATTGCTTGATAAATCAATTTATTAAATTAAATATATTGATATATATTAAAATATTTTGAATAATTTTTTAATATCTTCTTGATATAATGATATTATTGATTTTTGTGTATATCACATGATTAATTTTTTATGGAATAAAGAGATACATCTTGATATATATTTTATATAATCGTGATATGTGTATCAAGTATATATTTAAATATTTTAATTTTTATGAAAATATATTAAATATTTTTAAACAATTAATTTTAAAATTTATTAAATATTAATGACTTGATTTTATAAAATTTTATTATGATATTTTTATATATTTATATTTTATATATTGTTTTTATATAATATGATAATATTCAATATATTTTCTATGTATGTATTTAAAGTATTTAAGTGTTACATTTATTATTTCCATCTATATAATACAAATCTTAATGTATGTATTTTTTGACCTATAAGCCGGGTTCTGTTGTTAAACAGTCATTTATCTAGGCTAATAATTGCTTATTAGCTCAATCGGTTTACCCAGATTATTAAATACGAGCAGTATTATTAATCTTATTTAACCTTTCTCCAGGTGGAGTTTACCATGCTACATTTATTACTAAATGTACGGTGCGCTCTTAACACACCTTTTCACCCTTACTATTTATTAAAATTTATTAATAAAAGCGGTATATTTTCTGTTGCACTGGTCGTCATAAATTGCCCAGATGTTATCTGGCACCTTGCTCTATGGAGCCCGGACTTTCCTCTGTTAATTATTTAATTATCAGCGACTGTTTGGTCAAATATATAATAATATATTTTTTATTTTTTGTCATGTTGAAATTGATTAATAGTATATTTATATAAATCATTTTTCTTTATTTTAAAAATTTTAGATATTAATTCTATTGATTTTTTCATAGAAAGATATTTAATTAAAAGATGAAGTGTTTTTTTTATTTTCGAGGATATGATTTTTTTTTTTTTTTTCTTATGTTTAATTAGCAGTGTTATTTCTCCCTTTTGTCTACATGGATCTTTTTGTAACCATGTTAATATTTGTATTGATGTCCCATATTTAATTTTTTCCCATTTTTTTGTTATTTCTTTTGCGAACACAATTTTTCTTTTACTTCCTAAAATATTTGTGATATCATTAAGGGTATGAATGATTCTATGACAAGATTCGTATAATATAACAGTTGTTTGTTTATTTTTTATTTTTTTAAGAAAATTAATACGTGTGTTTTTTTTTTTTGGTATAAATCCTGCATAATAAAATGTATTACTTGATAGTCCTGAGGCGCTTAATGCGGTAATTGCTGCGCATGGTCCAGGAATTGGTATTACGGTTATATTTTCTTTATGACATGTATGGACTAATTCGTATCCTGGATCATTAATAACAGGTGTTCCAGCATTAGAAACTAATGCAATTGTTTTAGTTTTTAACAAACTAATGATTTTTTGAGTTTGGTTATTTTCATTATATTTATGAAAAGATATAATAGTATTTTTTATTTTTAATATTTTTAATAAATTATTTGTATATTTTGTATTTTCAGCTATGATTAAATGCACTGTTTTTAGTATATTTAGTGCTCTATCACTGATATCTTGTATATTTCCTATCGGTGTGGGTACTATATATAGTATTCCTATATTTTTATTATTCATATTTTATTATATTAATAATTTATATTAATTATAGTATATAAATTTTAAAAAGTATTTTAATATAATAAGAAAATAATTAATAATATTAATTTTATTATGATAATTACATATTTATAGTACTAATGTATATGAAGGTATGATAATAGTGAAAAGAGTAGTAATTACTGGTATAGGTATTATATCTAGCATAGGTAATGATAAATTATCAGTACTTAATTCTTTGCAAGCTTTAAAATCAGGTATTACTTTTTCCAAAAGTATGCAAGATTTTGGTATGAGAAGTAATGTATGTGGAAATATTTTGTTACCGGAAAAAAAAATGCATCGTTCAAATATAAAATTTATGAGTGATGCTTCATTATATGCATATTTATCGATGAAACAAGCAATTAAAGATTCTCGTTTAAAAAAAACAATGTATCAAAAAAATTATAGAGTGGGATTAATTGTTGGTATAGGATGTAATTTTTTTCAAAATGCAATATATAAATTTAAAAAAAAAAAAATATTAAATACTTATTCATTAATTAAAAATATGGTATCAAATGTTTCAGCTTGTTTATCTGTTTCGTATCATATACATGGTATTAGTTATTCGTTAAGTTCTGCTTGTGCAACTTCTGCAAATTGTATTGGTAATGCTATGCAATTAATACAGTCTGGATTACAAGATATTGTTTTTTCGGGGGGAGCAGAAGAGGTGAGTTGTGAATTAGCATATGGGTTTGATTGTATGCATGTTTTATCTGCAAAATATAATAATATACCACAACAAGCATCTAGAGCGTATGATATTAATAGAGATGGATTTATCATTTCTGGAGGAGCGGGTATTGTAGTTCTTGAAGAATTAACACATGCTTTATCTAGAAATGCTCCAATTTATGCTGAAATTATAGGATATGGTACAGCTTCTGATGGAAATAGTATGATACTTCCTTCCGGTTTAGGTGTAATAGAATCCATGAAACAATCTATGAAACATATAAATATTTTGCATATTGATTATATTAATACACATGGTACATCGACTAAATTAGGTGATATTATAGAATTAAGATCTATACAATCTGTTTTTAAAAATCATAAACCCTATATTTCTTCTACCAAATCTTTAACTGGTCATTCTTTAGGAGCATCTGGAGTACATGAAATTATTTATATTATTTTAATGATGTTAAATAATTTCATTGTTCCTAGTATTAATATAGAATCATTAGATTTAGAAGCAGAAAGTATGAATATTTTATTATATAAAATAGAAAAGAAAATTTTTTTTGCTTTATCGAATAGTGTAGGATTTGGTGGAGTAAATGTATCTATTGTAATAAAAAGATATTATTAATATTATTTATATTATAATAATGTTATATAAATTTATTATGGTATGTGAGGATGAATTATGAATCAATTAATTGGTTTAAAACAATTTACAAAAATTGTTGCAGATAGTGGTAATTTTTATGAAATTAATAAATATAAACCTGAGGATGCAACTACTAATCCTTCGTTAATATTACAAAATATCAATATACCAGAGTATCAATGTTTAATTGATGATGCAATTGTATATAGCAAAAAGTTAGGAGGGGATAGAAATACAAAAATTATCCATGCTAGTGATAAATTAATTGTTAATATTGGTAATAAAATTTTACAATATATACCAGGTATGATTTCTACAGAAATTGATGCTAGATTATCTTTTAATACGGATTTATG
The DNA here is from genome assembly GCF_964059075.1 of Buchnera aphidicola (Pterocallis alni). Lineage (NCBI taxonomy): Bacteria > Pseudomonadati > Pseudomonadota > Gammaproteobacteria > Enterobacterales > Erwiniaceae > Buchnera > Buchnera aphidicola. The sequence goes on from NZ_OZ060377.1 coordinate 65,347, forward strand.
TATTTTAAAAGCTAATAAGATTATAAATATGTATGAAGAACTAGGTATTGATCGTTCCCGTGTATTAATTAAATTAGCTTCAACATGGGAATGTATTCAAGCCGCTAAACAATTAAAAAAAGATAACATTAATTGTAATTTGACTTTATTATTTTCTTTTGCGCAAGCAAAAGCTTGTGCTGAGGCGGGTATTTTTTTAATTTCTCCATTTGTAGGTAGAATTTATGACTGGTATTGTAAAAATGGTTTATTAAAAAATTATCATGTATCTTCTGATCCTGGTGTATTAGCTGTACAAAAAATATATAAATATTATAAAAAATATGGATATAATACAATTATTATGGGGGCAAGTTTTAGAAATACTAAGCAAATATTAGCATTGTCTGGTTGTGATTGCTTAACTATTGCACCTATTTTTTTAGAAAAATTAAAAAATACAAATGCTATAGTAGAACGTAAATTAAATTTACCAAATAAAAGTATAAATACTGCTACTGCTTTAGATATATATGAATTTAATTTGGAACATAACCAAGATAGAATGGCGGTGGAAAAGTTATCTGAAGGGATACGTCAATTTAGTGATGATCAAGAAAAATTAGAAATAATATTAAATGATAAGATGTAAATATTTATTATAATAATAAAGACAGTATTTATTTAAGGGGGATTAATATGTATTCAAGAAGAGAATTATCTAATGCAATTAGAGTATTAAGTATCGATGCAATTCAAGAAGCTGGATCTGGACATCCTGGTGCTCCTTTAGGTATGGCGGATATAGCAGAAGTTTTATGGAGAAGTTGTTTAAAATATAACCCAAATAATCCGTATTGGGATAACCGTGATCGAGTTATTTTATCTAATGGTCATGCATCTATTTTGTTATATAGTGTTTTACATTTAACTGGATATGATGTTTCAATAGATGATTTAAAAAATTTTCGTAAATTAGATTCTAAAACTCCTGGACATCCAGAATTAGGGTGTACACCGGGTGTGGAAATGACTACAGGTCCTTTAGGACAAGGTTTAGCATCCGGTGTAGGTATGGCTATTGCAGAAAAAATTCTATCCTCTTATTTTAATCGTATGCAGTATAATATTATTGATCATTATACATGGGTGTTTGTGGGAGATGGATGTTTAATGGAAGGAATTTCTCATGAAGTCTGCTCATTAGCTGGTTCTTTACAGTTAGGAAAGTTGATTGTACTATATGACAGTAATAAAATTTCTATAGATGGTAATGTACGTAATTGGTTTAATGATGATACAGAACAGAGATTTAAGGCGTATAACTGGCATGTTATTAATAATGTAGATGGACATGATTCATTTTCGATTATGAAAGCTATGAATGATGCTAAACAAGTTTATGATAAACCATCTATTATTATTTTTAATACTATTATTGGTTTTGGTTCTCCTAATAAATCTGGAACATCTGAAGTACATGGAGCTCCTTTAGGAGAAAAAGAAAGTTATTTAACCAAAAATGCATTAAATTGGAGATATCCACCATTTTACATTCCTTCTAAGATGTATGAGATGTGGAATTTTAGTAAGCATGGTAAAATTTTAGAATCACAGTGGAATATTGTATTGCAACAATATCAATCACTATACCCAGCATTATTTAATGAATATTCTAGAAGGATGTCTGGATTATTACCTGTTAAATGGGCAGATAAAGTATTAAAATTTATTTCTCAATCTAATAAAAATAATATAAATATCGCTACTCGCAAAGCATCTCAAGATGTATTAGAATATTTTGGAAAAATATTACCAGAATTATTAGGAGGATCGGCAGATTTAGCTCCTAGTAATTTAACGTTATGGTCTGGATCTGTTCCTATTAATAAAAAAACATCAGGTAATTATATTCATTACGGTGTTCGAGAATTTGGTATGACAGCTATTGCAAATGGAATATCTAGTCATGGTGGTTTTATTCCCTATACAGCTACATTTTTAGTATTTTTAGATTATGCTCGTAATGCTGTTCGTATGGCATCTTTAATGCGTATTAGACAAATTATGTTATATACACATGATTCGATTGGATTAGGGGAGGATGGTCCTACTCATCAACCTATAGAACAATTATCTGATTTACGTTCCATACCATATATGAGTGTATGGCGTCCAAGTGATATAGTAGAAACCATTATATCTTGGCAATATGCTATTGAAAGATATCAAGGACCTACCGCATTAGTGTTATCTAGACAAAATTTACAGCAAGTAAAAAGGTCTGATGATCAAGTAAAGAATGTTATACGTGGTGGATATATTTTATCTGATTTTTCTAATAAGATTGATATTATTCTTATTGCTACTGGTTCTGAAGTATATTTATCAATCAAAGCTGCAAAAAAATTATATAGTTTAGGATATGGCGTGCGAGTTGTTTCAATGCCTTCTATTGATGTGTTTGAACAACAAGATGGTGAATATAAAGAATTAGTATTACCATCTAAAGTATTAAAGCGTATTGCTGTTGAAGCAGGAAAGTCTGACTTTTGGTATAAATATGTTGGTTATCAAGGGTTAATTATTGGAGTAGATACTTTTGGGGAATCAGCTTCTTCAGATTTATTATTTAAAAAGTTTGGATTTACAGTTAATTATATAGTAGAATGCGCAAAAAAATTATTAAATAAGTAATTTTTCAATAACATGTAATTATATATATGGTATAAAAATATTGAGTATAAAATATGTCTTGTTCTATTATTAAGTTAGCAAAAAAATTAATTGCTATCCCTTCTATTAGTCCATTAGACTTAGGTTGTCAAAACATTATTTCTGATAGATTATTCAAAATAGGTTTTAATATAGTTTCTATCAAAGATAAAGATACAAATAATTTATGGGCTTATAAAGGGGATGGAGTAACATTATCTTTTGCTGGGCATACAGATGTTGTGGATCCAGGAAATATTAAAAATTGGAATATTGCTCAACCTTTTCAACCAGTAATAAAAAATGGATATTTGTTTGGTAGAGGATCTGTTGATATGAAAGGATCCATAGCAGCTATGGTTGTTGCAATTGAAAATTTTATTTACAAAAAACCAAATTATACTGGTCGTTTATCTTTAATGATTACATCTGATGAAGAATCGGATGCAGATTTTGGTACCATTAGTATTGTAAAATATTTAAAGTTAATTAATGAACATATAAATTATTGTATAGTCGGTGAACCAACTAGTAATAATATTATTGGTGATGTTATTAAAGTTGGTAGACGTGGTTCATTATATGCGAAGTTATTAATTTATGGTGTTTCGGGTCATATCGCTTATCCTGAAACTGTTGAAAATCCCATACATAATTCTTTATTTTTTTTACACCAAATTGTAGATATGCATTGGAGTTTAGGTAATAAATATTTTTTACCTACTAGTATGCAAATTTTTAATATTTTTTCGAATACAAAAAGTAGTAATACTGTTCCTGGAACTATAACCATTGAATGTAATTTTCGATTTGGAACAGATATATCAGTACTTGAAATTAAAAAAAAATTTGAAAAATTACTATTACATTTTAATATTAAATATTCAATTAGTTGGTATTTATCTGCAGAACCATTTTTAACTCATTCAACGTATTTAATACAATTATTAAAAAAATCTATACATAAATTTAATTTAACTGATATTATTGTGTCTACTTCGGGTGGTACTTCAGATGGCCGTTTTATTAAAGAGATAGCTGATGAATTAATTGAGTTAGGTCCTGTAAATCGTACTATTCATAAAGCAAATGAATGTGTTAAAGTGAAAGATTTACAATTATTAAGTTTAATATATGAAGATTTAATGCATATTATTTTAAAATAATTAAATTGTTATATTCATTGTACAGAGTACCATATTTGATACTCTGTTTAGTAATATTGTATGAATTTAAATAATATTTTGATATTATCGTTTTTGTACATTATTTGAATATATTATAATGATATTTTTACATGATAATATGAGATTTATTAATTACTTTGTTTATAATATTTTTGGAATTTTTCGATAGTTGAGTTAATGGTAATCTTAAATTATTTCTTTTAATTAAACCCAATTTCCATGCTGCCCATTTTACAGGTATTGGGTTTGGTTCTAAGAATAATGCTTTGTGTATAGGTGTTAACTCTGAATTAATTAATCTTGCATTACTAAAATCTTTATTTAAAGCTAAATCGCACATTGTAGCCATTTTTTTTGCTTCTATATTTGCTGTTACAGAGATAACTCCATCTCCTCCTAATTGTATAAAATCTAAAGCAGTATTATCATCTCCACTAAGTAATATAAAATCTTTTTGAACTTTTTTTTTGATTTGATATACCCGAGATAAGTCTCCTGTTGCTTCTTTAATCCCGATAATATTGTGAATACGAGATAGTTTAATGACTGTTTCAGGTAATATATCACAACCGGTACGAGTTGGTACATTATATAATATTTGAGGAATATTTGTACTTTCTGCAATGGATTTAAAATGTTGATATAGTCCCTTTTGTGTAGGCTTATTATAGTATGGTGTTACAGTTAAACAAGCTGCAATACCTGTGTTTTCAATTTTTTTAGTTAATAAAATTGCTTCTCCTGTAGAATTTGCTCCAGTTCCTGCTATAATTGGTATTTTTCCTTGCGAAAAATCTATTGTTTGTAAGACTAAATAATGATGTTCTTCTGGTGTTAAAGTAGAAGATTCTCCAGTTGTTCCAACAGTAACAATAGCTTTTGTGTTATTTTGCATGTGATATGTAATTAATTTTTTTAAACTAATTTTACAAATATTACCTTTACTATCCATAGGTGTGATTAATGCTACTATACTACCTGTTAACATATTTGCTCCCATAAAATTGATAATAGTATATTAAAATATAATAATCAATTTTTGGATTGATCTTTCAGTCATAAGTATTAATGTTTTTATTGTAATTAATACATTTAAATTTATAATTTACATTAATATATGTGAGTAAAAAATATTCCATTATATTTATATACATCACTATGCTTGTTAATTAAATAATTTAAAATACAATATTTTATATTATTATTTAATAGTATGGATGATAAGTGGATTATTTTACTAAATGTAATTTTAATATTTTATTATGTTCATTTAAATACATGCTTTATACGTTATCTTTATGATATTGTGATTTATATCTTAATATATGATCCATAATTATTATTGCTGTCATAGCTTCTGCTATTGGTACTGCTCGAATTCCTACACATGGATCATGTCTTCCTTTAATGTTTAATTTGACATTTTCTACTTGTGTGTTGATTGTTGTTGTTTGTGTTCTTATACTAGAAGTTGGTTTAAATGCAATTTTTGCAATAATAGGTTGTCCATTACTAATTCCTCCTAATATTCCTCCTGCATGATTATTCAAAAATCCATTATGAGACATTGAATCTCTATTAGTACTACCCATTTGATTGATAACGGAAAATCCATCTCCTATTTCTACACCTTTTACTGCGTTAATACTCATAAATGCATGAGATAAATCTGCATCTAATCTATCGAATACAGGTTCTCCTATTCCTATTGGGACATTTTCTGCAATAATTGTTAATTCTGCTCCTATAGAATTTCCTATTTTTTTTAAATATTTAATCTGTTGTTTTAATTCTTTTATCTTTTTAATATTAGGGCAAAAGAATTGATTATAGTTAATTTCATTCCAAGAGTATAATTTGCATTTTATATTTCCCATTTGAGATAAATAACCCCTGATTCGAATATTATATTTATCTTTTAGGTATTTTTTTGCAATAGCACCAGCTGCTACTCTCATCACAGTTTCACGAGCAGAAGATCTACCCCCCCCTCTATGATCTCTTATACCATATTTCATATAATATGTATAATCAGCATGTCCTGGTCTAAATGTATGTTGTAAATCTTTATAATCTTGTGATCTTTGATCTGTATTTTTAATGGTTAATCCAATACTGGTTCCTGTTGTTTTTCCGTTCAATATTCCAGAAAGAATATTAATTTGGTCTAATTCTTTTCTGGGTGTAGTATATTTAGATTGCCCTGGTTGTCTTTTATTTAATTCTTTTTGGATATCTTTTTTAGAAATAAGAATTCCGGGAGGTATTCCATCAATAATACAACCTAATGCTTTTCCGTGTGATTCTCCAAATGTATGTACCTGAAAGATTTTACCAATAGTATTTCCTGGCATATTTTATCCTTATAAAATATTATTATAAATAAATATTGGATTTTTATTTATTATTTTGTATTATATTTTTATATAATTATATTTGTTGTATTATTTTTTTATATAATTTTTTATTTTAATATTGTATTTTAATTTATTATTGTAATTTATATATAATGTTTTTTATTCATTGATTTAATTTACTATAATTATTTATAAAGATTAATATTAAAATGAAGAATATATTTTATGTATATTAAAAATAATTATTCCTTTGGTATTATAAATGTATGGGAAAAAATAAATATTTTAATTATAAAGATATAGAATTATTTTATCAAGAATGCAAAGGTATAAAAAAGATAAATCAAGACACTGTTTTTCATAATCAGCATACTAAACTTAATTCAAAATATTTAAAAAAAAAAAATATTCATATACAAGATTACCATAGTAATTTTTTTACATTTCATAATTATAAAACAAAAATAATTACACAAGATCCAGTTGCTTATGTTCGTAATTCATCTGAAAAAAATGAATTAAAAAAACTAAAGAATAAATATTACATACCAGAAATATCGCTAGATGTACATGGATTAAATCAATTACAAGTTAAAAAAGAGTTAGGAAAATTAATTTTTATCTGTCACATAAAAAAATTTTTTTGTTTTTCTGTTATACATGGTCATGGAAAAAATATTTTAAAAAATCAAATTCCTATTTGGTTATCTCAACACCCAGATATAATAGCTTTTTCTCAATCTCCTAATATTGTTGGATATTATACTGCGTTATGTGTTTTAATAGAGAATAATTAGTTATTTTATATTTTCCATTTTTGAATGGTTTTAATATATTTCTGGTGATATAATCATTTCATTTGTATATACAATGAATAATTATTGTTTATAGAATATATTGGATTATTATTTTTATCATATTATATATTTATGATACGAAGATAGAACATATATTGGTTATTTGTAAAGGTTATGTAATGTTAAATAATAATCGGTTGCGTTTAGCTATGCAAAAATCAGGACGTTTAAGTAAAGATTCAAAAAAGTTATTATCATTATGTGGAGTGAATATTGATTTTAAAAAACAGCAATTAATTTCTTTTTCCGAAAATATGCCTATTGATATTGTTAGAGTGAGAGATGATGATATTCCTGGTTTAATTATGGATAAAGTAGTAGATTTAGGTATTGTCGGTGAAAATGTATTAGAAGAAGAATTATTACGACGGAAGATTGAATGTAAAGAATCTTTGTATAATATTTTACAACGTCTTGATTTTGGAATATGTAGGTTATCTTTAGCTATTCCTAATAGTAAACAATATAGTGGTTTTTCTTCTTTAAAAAATATGAGAATTGCTACTTCATATCCTTATTTATTACAACAATATTTTGATATTAGAAAATTACAATTTCGATTTTTTATATTAAATGGATCTGTAGAAGTTGCTCCTAGTGCTGGTTTATCGGATGCAATTTGTGATTTAGTTTCTACTGGAGCTACTTTAGAAGCTAATGGGTTAAAAGAAGTGGAGGTGATTTATTCTTCTCAAGCTTGTTTAGTTGCTCAACCTGGATATATTATGCATGCAAAAAAAATATTAATTAATAAATTAATTAATAGAATTCAAGGGGTTATGAAAGCAAGAGAATCAAAATATATTATGTTGCACGCTCCATCTTCTAAATTACAAGAAGTAATTTCCTTATTGCATGGTGCGGAACATCCCACAATATCTCGATTAGCTGGTGAGACCGATAAAGTTGCTATGCATATGGTAAGTAGTGAAACTGTGTTTTGGGAAACTATGGAAAAATTAAAAGCTTTAGGAGTCAGTGCGATTTTAGTTTTACCTATTGAAAAAATGATGGAATAAATTTATGCTTTTAAATAATAAAATAATATATTGGAATCAATTAAATAATAGTGCAAAAAAAAATATTTTATCAAGACCGAAAATTATTAAATCAAGTGATTTAAAGAGTTTAGTACAATCTATTATTTGTAATATACGTGATTATGGTGATGATATATTATATAAGTATACCAGACAATTTGATAAATTTTGGTTAAGTAATTTGAAAGTGGATATTAACCGAATTGATGATTCCAAATATTTAATTAGTAAAAATTTTAAACATGCTGTTAAATTAGCTAAATTGAATATTAAAGCATTCCATTCTCATCAATTAATGAAAAATATAGATATAAATACACAGATAGGTATACGTTGTCAACAAATAATTTTACCTATTGAATCAGTAGGTTTGTATGTTCCTGGTGGAACTGCCCCATTGACTTCTACTGTTCTTATGTTATCTATTCCTGCTAAAATTGCTGGTTGTAAAAATATTGTACTTTGTTCACCTCCACCTATTTCTAATGAAATTTTATATGTGGCTAAAAAGTGTGGAATTAATAATATTTTCCAAATTGGTGGTGCGCAAGCTATTGCTGCGATGGGTTTAGGAACGGAAACCATTCCTAAAGTAAATAAAATATTTGGACCTGGTAACTCATATGTAACAGAAGCTAAATTACAATTATCACAATTATTACCTGAATTATCTATTGATATGATTGCTGGTCCTTCTGAATTGTTAATTATTGCAGATGATACTGCATCTCCTCAATTTATTGCTTCTGATATATTAGCACAATTAGAACACGGTTGTGATTCACAAGTTATATTATTAACACCTAGTATAAATATTTTAAAGAAAGTATTATTAGAAATTGAATTACAGCTATTACATTTAAATAGATATAAAATTATTATACAATCTTTAAAAAATAGTAAATTTATTTTAACATATGATTTATTAGAATGTATAAAAATATCTAATATATATGCTCCAGAGCATTTAATGATTCAAACTGAAAATCCTAGGTTTTTATTAAAATATGTTGTTAATGCTGGTTCTGTATTTTTAGGATCTTGGTCTCCTGAATCAGTGGGAGATTATGCTTCTGGAACAAATCATGTTTTACCGACTCATGGTAGTTCTGTTTGTTTTTCAGGGTTAAGTGTACTAGATTTTCAAAAAAGAATTAGTGTACAAGAATTAACACCATTAGGTTTAAAAAATATTTCTGATTCTGTGGAATTAATCGCTTTAACAGAAAATATGGATGCTCATAAACAATCTATTACTTGTCGTGTTAATTCTATTAAGGGTGGATATGGAGAAAAGTATTAGAAATTTACCTAATAAACATATTGTTTGTTTAAAGGCATATAAGTCAGCTCGAAGTATTGGTGGAAAGGGGGATATTTGGTTAAATGCTAATGAGTTACCTGTATCTATAATACATAGTTTAAAAATTTTAGAATTAAATAGATATCCTGAATTTCAAGATAAAAAATTAATTTTAAAATATTCTATGTATGCTGGTACAGATTATGCTAATATTTTAATTAGTAGAGGCTCTGATGAATCTATTGAGTTATTGATTAGAGTATTTTGTGATTCTAAAATAGATTCTGTGATGACTTTTACCCCAACATATTCTATGTATTCTAAAATTGCTGAAATTTATAATGTTAATAATATTATTCTTCCTTTATTAAATAATAATAATTTAGATTTTAAATCTATTAAATTATTTCTTGATCAAGTCAAATTAATATTTATTTGTCGACCAAATAATCCTACTGGCTATATAATACATATCAAAGATATTATTCACATTTTAGATATAACACTTGGGAAGTCTATCGTTATTATTGATGAAGCATATATTGAATTTAATATACACGATAGTTTATCATACTTGTTAAAAATTTATCCTAATTTAGTAATTTTGCGTACTTTATCTAAAGCTTTTGGTTTAGCTGGTATTCGGTGTGGTTTTGCTTTAGCACATAGAGATGTAATTTTATTATTAAGAAAGGTAATTACTCCATATCCTTTACCTATTCCTACTATTTTAATTGCTATACAATCATTAAATGATAGTTCCATTCGTATTATGCAGAATAGAGTGTTAAAAATTAATAAAAATAGATTATGGTTATATAATCAGTTAAAAAATCTTTATATAGTGGAAAAAATTTTTTATAGTTTTGCTAATTATATTTTAGTAAAGTTTTTTTATTCTGATTATGTTTTTTGTACTTTGTGGAATAAAGGAATTATATTAAGGAATCAATCGCACGATTTGTTGTTAAAAGGATGTATTCGAATCTCAATTGGTACGAAAAAAGAATGTTATCAATTAATTATGACATTAAGAAATATTATATAATATATAAATTAATTATTTTAAGGAATAGGTGTGAAAAAAAAAATATTATTTATTGACCGAGATGGAACATTAATTCATGAGCCATGTGATAATTTACAAGTTGATAATATCGGAAAATTAATGTTTGAACCGTTTGTAATTATTGTTTTAAAAAAGTTAATTGAACTGGGTTTCACGCTAGTGATGGTCAGTAATCAAGATGGTTTGTATACTAAAAATTTTTCTTATAGTTCGTTTATTATTCCACACAAATGTATGGTAGACGTTTTTACATCACAAGGAATTGTTTTTGAATATATATTAATATGCCCACATTACCCAGAAGATAATTGTAGTTGTAGAAAGCCTAATATCGATTTAGTCATTCCTTGGATCATGAATAATGATTTTGATAAAAAAAACAGTTATTTTATAGGAGATCGTGAAACGGATGTAGAATTAGCTAATAAAATGGGTATTCAAGGTATTTTGTATGGTAAAAATGGTGTTAATTGGAATAAAATTCAAGATATTGTTTCTAAAAAATATAGATTTACACACAAAATTAGACGTAGTAAAGAAACAGACATAAAAGTATCATTATGGTTGGATAAAACAGGTAAGAGTGTTATTAATACAGGTATTAGTTTTTTTGATCATATGTTGGAACAGATTGCTATTCATGCGAATATTTTGATGCATATTCATGTTGCAGGAGATATTCATATTGATGATCATCATACAGTGGAAGATACTGGTATTGTTTTAGGTAATGCTATTTTAAAATGTTTAGGTAATAAATTGGGTATTAATCGTTTTGGTTTTTATGTTCCTATGGATGAAAGTGCTGCATATTGTTTATTAGATTTTTCAGGAAGGTCATATCTTAAATTTATAGGTACATTTAAGAATCAATTTATTGGTGATTTTAGTACTGATATGGTAGAACATTTTTTTAGATCGTTATCATTTTCTATGTATAGTACTGTACATATAGTTTCTACAGGGTACAACGATCATCATAAAATCGAAAGTATATTTAAAGCATTTGGTAGAGCATTAAAGAGTGCAGTATATTGTGAGGGTAATGTACTACCTACTTCGAAAGGAATATTATAAATGAATGTAGTAATTTTAGATACGGGTTGTTGTAATTTATTATCTATAAAATTAGCAATTATTAAATTAGGTTACAATCCTATTATAACTCACAATACTGAAATTATTTTACATGCTGATAAGTTATTAATACCAGGGGTAGGCAGTGCTTCAAGTATTATGAATTTTTTACATAAAAAAAATATAGTGGAAGTTATTAAAAATCTTACTTGTCCTACTTTAGGTATTTGTTTGGGTATGCAAGTTTTATCTTCTTATAGTGATGAATCTGGTGGTATGAATATGCTTAGTGTTTTAGATGAGCATGTTTCTTTATTATCAACAAAAAATTTACCTTTACCTCATATTGGTTGGAATCAAGTTTTATTAGACACAGATCATATTTTATTTAATGGTATTCGATCTGGTGCTTGGTTTTATTTTCTTCATAGCTATTCTTTTTCTATTAATCAATATACGATTGGCAAATCGTGTTATGATAAATATTTTTTTAGTTCAGTAATACAAAAAAATAATTTTTTCGGTGTACAATTTCATCCAGAAAAATCTGGATTAGTAGGTTCTAGACTTTTATTTAATTTTTTAGAGATGTAAATTTATGATTATTCCAGCATTAGATATAATAGATAATAAAATAGTTAGACTTTATAAAGGTGATTATAATTTAATTCATTATTATGATTATGATATATATAATTTATTAGATCACTATTATAATTCAGGATCTGATATGATTCATTTAGTTGATTTAAGTGCTGCTCGTGATCCCAACAATACACAAAAGCAGTTTATTATTCAATTAATTCGTTATTTTAAAGGTGTTATACAGTTAGCTGGTGGTATTCGTAATTTAGAAGATATAGAATATTTTTTATCTATAGGGGTGAAAAGAATTGTAGTGGGTTCAGTAATTATTGATAATTTTTCTACATTTAAAACATGGGTAAAAAAATATAGTAATGAATGTATTGTTGCTGCTTTAGATGTTCGGATTAATGATACAAATTGTAAAACAATATCTATTAATGGTTGGAAAAAAAATACTAATATATTGTTAGAAGATATTTTACAAAAATTATCTGATATAGATATTAAATATGTATTATGTACAGATATTTCAAAAGATGGCACTTTATTAGGCCCAAATATCGAATTATATAAATCTTTGAATATACAATTTCCTAAAATTACTTTTCAAGCTTCTGGTGGAATTAGTTCTTTAGAAGATATTAAGAGATTATTAAATATCGGTATTAAAGATATGATTATTGGTAAGAGTTTATTAGAAAATAAATTTACTATTTCAGAGGCTATACAATGTTATCAAAAAGGATTATTCCTTGCTTAGATGTTCGGAAAGGATATGTTGTTAAAGGTATACAATTTAAAAATCATGTTATTGTTGGTGATATTATATCTCTTGCAAAAAAGTATGCTATGGAAGGTGCTGATGAATTAGTATTTTATGATATTCATGCATCAGTTACTAATTCTACAGTGGATAAAAAGTGGATATTAAAAGTTGCTAAAGTTATTGATATTCCTTTTTGTGTCGCTGGTGGTATTAAAAGTGTTAAAGATGTACAAACTATTTTATCTTTTGGAGCGGATAAAATTTCAATTAATTCTCCTGCCCTTGATTGTCCTGATTTAATTTATAAAATTGCTGATAAATTTGGTTCGCAATGTGTAGTGGTTGGTATAGATTCTTGGTTTGATCAAATAAATAATCAATATTATGTATATCAATATACAGGATCCGAAAAAACTATCAAGAGAACTCGTTGGAATACTATTAATTGGGTTAAGAAAGTACAGGATTTAGGGGTTGGAGAAATTGTTTTGAATATGATTAATCAAGATGGTATTAGGAAGGGTTATGATTTAGTACAATTAAAAAAGATAAAAAAATTTTGTAATGTCCCCTTAATTGCATCAGGAGGAGCTGGTGTTATGAATGACTTTTATAAAGTATTTAGTATTGCTAATGTAGAAGGAGCATTAGCTGCATCAGTATTTCACAATAAAATATTCAGTATTAAACAATTAAAATGTTTTTTAGTTAATCGAGGAATCAAAATACGAGAATGTTAGATAATCATTTTTTACAGATAAATTGGGATAAGGTAAATGGTTTAATTCCTTGTATAATACAAAATATTCATTCTAGTTCGGTATTAATGTTAGGTTATATGAATCAAGCTGCTTTATTACATACTCAAAAATACAAAAAAGTAACATTTTATTCTAGGACTAAAAAAAGATTATGGACTAAGGGAGAAAAATCAGGTAATTTTTTGAATGTTATACGTATTGTTTTGGATTGTGATCAAGATAGTTTATTAATTTTAGTTGACCCTATTGGTAATACATGTCATTTAAAACAGCAAAGTTGTTTTAATAGTTGTAACTCTTATTATACTAATTTTTTTTCTTTAGAAAATAAAATTAGATTAAAAAAAAATATGCATGTTGATCATTCGTATACTGCTATGTTACATATTAAAGGTATAGAAAAAATAGCACAAAAATTGGGTGAAGAATCCATTGAAGTGGTGATAGCTTCTATGAAAAATAATAAATTAAATTTAATTAATGAATCGGCTGATTTAATATATCATTTATTAGTTTTGTTACATTATCATGAACTAAATTTTAATATTTTAATAAAAGCTTTATATAATCGTCACAAGATATTATAAACTCATTTGTGTAAAGTAAAAAAATTTTTATTATTATTAATCAATGATAGAAATGATAAATTTTATTACTTTTAGGATACAAGAATATGAAAAAAAATGATATTGGTGTAGTTGGTATGGCTGTCATGGGTAAAAATTTAGCATTAAATATTGTTAATAATGGATATGATGTTTCTATATTTAATAGAACATCAGATAAAACAACTGCAGTTGTTTTAAACAATCCTAAAAAAACAATATTTCCATTTTTTTCAGTAAAAGATTTTGTACATTCTTTAAAATCTCCAAGAATAATATTATTAATGGTTAAATCGGGTAATTCTACTGATGATATTATTCAATTAATTTTACCATATTTAAATGAGAATGATATTATTATTGATGGTGGTAATTCTTTTTATAAAGATACAATAAGAAGATATCATTTTTTATTAAAATATAAAATTAATTTTATTGGTGCTGGAATATCTGGGGGAGAACATGGCGCTTTACATGGCCCTTCTATTATGCCTGGGGGGGATAGGAAAGCATATGATATTGTATATCCTATTTTAAAATCTATATCAGCTAAATTTAATGGTGAACCATGTGTTTCTTATATTGGACCAGATGGGTCTGGTCATTATGTTAAGATGGTACATAATGGTATAGAATATGCTGATATGCAATTAATTGCAGAATCATATTCAGTTTTAAAACATATTTTACATTTAAATAATCAAGAAATTTCTGATATTTTTAATGTATGGAATGAAGGTGAATTAAATAGTTATTTACTTGAAATTACTAAAAATATTTTTACAAAAAAAGATAATAATTATGACTTAATAGATTGTATTTTAGATCAAGCGGATAATAAAGGTACTGGAAAATGGACTTGTCAAGAATCATTAGATCTAAATGAACCGTTAACTTTAATTACTGAATCTGTTTTTGCTAGATATATTTCTTCTTTAAAATCACAAAGAATGTTAGCTTCTAAAATATTACATGGTCCTAAAAAAAAAATAATTATTGATAATAAATGTGATTTTATAGAAAAAATTAGACAATCATTGTATTTAGGTAAAATTATTGCTTACTCTCAAGGATTTGCACAAATAGCTAGTGCTTCTAAAAAATATTTTTGGAATTTAAAATGTTGCGATATTGCAAAAATTTTTCGATCAGGATGTATTATTCAATCTAAATTTTTACAAGAAATTATAGAAGTATATAAGTATGATAATATTATAATTAATCTATTATTATTACCGTATTTTAAAAGTGTTGCAAATAAATATCATCATTCTTTAAGATTTGTTGTATCATCTTGTATTAATTTTGGTATTTCTGTTCCTGTATTTTCCTCAGCTATCTCTTATTATGATGGTTATAGAACCTCAGTTTCTTCAGCGAATTTAATTCAAGCACAAAGAGATTTTTTTGGATCACATACTTATAAAAGAAATGATATGGAAGGTATATATCATACTCATTGGATGGGTTAAGGGTCTGGTTAATTAACATTTTTTTATTATTATTATTTTTTCATATGGTTTTGTATTTAAATGAGGCTAATATAAACAATATTTATGTTTATATTAGCTTAATAATTTTATTTTTATATTTTAGTATTTATAAATTAAATTATTATGTATAATAATTATATAATATGTATAAATATAATTAATATTATGGATTTTTTAAAAAAAAAATTTTAGTTACTTGTGCTTTACCATATTCTAATGGACCTATACATATTGGTCATATGTTAGAACATATTCAAGCAGATATATGGGTTAGATATAAAAGAATGCTGGGGCATGAGGTATGGTTTATTTGTGCTGATGACACACATGGAACAGCAATTATGATGAAATCTAAAGAATATAATATTTCTTCAGAAGATTATATTGCTAAAGTATTTGAAAATCATAAATTGGATTTTAAAAATTTTAACATATCATATAATAATTATTATTACACACATAGTAAAGAAAATTTATATTTTGTAAGAAAAATATATTATAAATTAAAATTAAAAAATTTAATTAGTATTAAAAATGTTCAACAATTATATGATGTAAAAGAAAATATGTTTTTACCAGATCGGTTTGTACAAGGAATGTGTCCTATTTGTTATGCTAAAAACCAATATGGTGATACTTGTGAAATATGTGGTTCTTGTTATAAATCTATAGAATTAATCAATCCTATATCTAATATATCATATACTAAACCTATTGTGAAAAGTTCTACGCATATTTTCCTAAACTTATCTATTTTACAAGGATATTTATATAATTGGATTTGTTCAGGTGTTTTATCTGATAAAATATTAAATAAAGTAAAAGAATGGTTTACAAAGGATTTAAAGTCATGGAATATATCAAGAGATTTACCTTATTTTGGTTTTTTAATACCGGATATGTTAGATAAATGTTTTTATGTTTGGTTAGATGCTCCTATTGCTTATATTAGTGTATTTAAAAATTTATGTAATAAAAATTTATTATTAAATTTTGGTGATTTTTGGAAATATAATTCTGATACTGAATTATATCATTTTATCGGAAAAGATATTATTTATTTTCATTCTTTATTTTGGCCAGTGTTGTTATATGGTATTAATTTCAGAAAACCAAATAAAATTTTTGTTCACGGACATGTTACTGTAAATGGTAAAAAGTTATCTAAATCTAAATCTAATTTTATTACGGCTAGTAAATGGATGAAATTTTTTGATTCTGATAGTTTACGGTATTTTTATGCTTCAAAATTATCTTCTAGTATAGAGGATATTGAAATGAATATACAAGAATTTATTTGTAAGATTAATTCCGATATTGTTAATAAAGTGGTAAATTTAGCATCTCGTAGTGCTAGTTTTTTACAAAAATATTTTAATAACGTTTTGTCTGCTAAATTAGAGGATGTAAAATTATATAATTTTTTTGTTACATACTCTAAAAAAATAAGCAATTTATTTGAAATGGGAGATTTTAAATTAGTTATTGTTGATATTATTAAGTTATCAGATATAGCAAATCAATATATTAATGATAAAAAACCTTGGGGTTTTATCATCAAAAAGAAAAATATAAAATTACAAGAAATTTGTTCGATGGGTATTAATTTATTTCGGATAATTATGGTTTTTTTAAAACCCATTGTTCCTGATTTAGCTAAGAGGTCAGAAATATTTTTAATTGACAAATTACAATGGAATAGTATTTCTATACCATTATTAAATCATCGTATTAATTGTTTTAAACCTTTATATAATAGGATTAATAATAATGTGTTAAATAATTATTTTAAATAATTATTTATCCAAGATATTGTCCAGTAATTTGTATTATTTTTTTGTATTGTATAAATATTTATTAATCCTATAATACAAATTAATTTATTATTATAAAATAATAAAGGAATTTTATTTCTATACCAAGGGAGAATTTTATTTTCTTGCCAAATATTTTTAATTGATTTTGTATATTTTTGATGAATAAGTACTTTTTTATTACATTGAAATCTAATATTAACTAAATCATTTTTTTTTGGTTTTGGAATTTTCGTTCCATATTTATTTTGTGTAATAATTCCTAAATTTTCAGGTAATTTTAATGGTTGTTTACAATTATTCCAAAATAATATTGTATTTTTTATATTTTTATAAATAGGTATTTGAAAAATGTAGTTTTTATAACAAAAAATTTGATAATTATTAAAAATGATTTTTTTATTTATATTACTATTTTGATTATGCAAAATATTTTGGTAAATATTTTGAGTTATTTTATAGGAAATAATATTATTACTATATAATAGTATCCATCTTCTGATTACTAATATTTGTATTTCTTTTATAAATTTTTTTATTGTATCTATTTGAATAGAATGATTATATTGTACATATTTTTCTAAATAACTATCTAAAAAAAAATTTAATGATTTTTCTTGATTGGCGCAGAATTTCATACTACTAATACAGTTTTTTATAAAAAATGGCCATTTTTTTTGGATTGGATTGATGATGTTATTGCGGATAAAATTTCTTTCATATTTATTATTTGTATTACTATCATCCTCAATCCAAGAAATATTATGTAATTTAGCCCATTTTTTAATTTGATTTTTTGTATAATTGATGAGAGGTCTAATGATTACATGTTTTTTATAAAATATACTATTTTTTTTAATTCCAGATACTCCCATCGGCCCGCTTTTTCTTTTAAGTGATAAAAAGAATGTTTCTATTTGATCATTTATATGGTGTCCTGTGACTAGTATTTCATTGGGATGGAGGTGTTTTTTTATAGTATTATATCTTATTTTTCTTGCTGTTGATTGAAAATTTTTTTGGTTTTTAAAATTTATTGTATAAATAGAGATTGGAATATTGTTTTTTTTACATATTTTTTTACAATGTTTACTCCAATTATTAGATAGTAAATGATTTTGATGATTTATATGAATAGATCGTAATTGAATAAATGGATACTGCATTGTAAATGGAATTAATTGATACAATAAAACTGTAGAGTCTAATCCTCCACTATATGCAACTAATATTTTTTGATTTTTTTTAATCTTTTGAATAAAATTTTCAATCAAGATTATAGACCTTATGTTATATACTATATTTTTATTTTTTTATTTTAATATATTTTACGTTCGAGTGGATTTGAACCACCGACTTCCACTATGTCATAGTGGCACTCTAACCATCTGAGTTACGAACGTATTAGATAAATATTTTCAAATCATATTATATTATAATATTTGATTAAAGTAAAAATATTTTTAATTTTATTAATATTATAATAACATCAATACGATGTATTATATATTTATATAACATGAACATTTGGAATATATTATGTTTACTGGAATTATACAAGGTTGTGCGAAGGTTTTAGAAATAAAAAAAAGAAATAAATTATATATATATAAGTTTAAGTTTCCAAAAAATTTATCTTATAATATTAAATTAGGTGATTCTATTTCTAATAATGGTTGTTGTTTGTCGGTAACAGAGATAGATAAAAATAATATTTCTTTTGATGTAATGGAGGAAACTTTATTAGTAACAAATTTATCTTTTTTATCGATTGGATCGATAGTGAACATTGAAAGATCATTAAAATTTGGAGATGAATTAGGTGGACATTTATTATCTGGTCATATTATGAATACTGCTAAAATATATAATATTATTGATGTTGGAGATAGTAAAAAAATCTATTTTGAAATAAAAGATTTACAAATGATGAAATATATATTTTTAAAAGGTTTTATTGGTATTGATGGGATTAGCTTAACTGTTAATAGTATTAAGGATAATACTTTTTCTATTTGTCTAATTCCTGAAACTATATTTAATACTAATATGTTTAGTAGAATGATTGGGGATTTAGTGAATATTGAAGTAGATTATTATACACAAATTATTATTGATAAACTAGATCAGTATTTAAAACAGAAAAATATTGTTGGTCTATAATGGTATATGTAAAATATATATTTTACTTATTGTGTAATGATAAAATGTTATTTGTTGTATATTTATTAATATAATATTAATGATTACATTGATATTTTAGGTGAAAGGATATGATAATAGATCATGTTTTAAAGGAATTAAAGTGGAGAGGTTTTTTAGACAAAGTAAGTAATATATCTAATCTTAAGAACATAGTTACAAAATCCAAAATTGTCTTATACTGTGGTTTTGATCCAACAGGGGATAGTTTACATATTGGTCATTTATTACCTTTATTGTGTTTACAATGGTTCCAAAAATATGGTCATAAAATTATTATTTTAATTGGATATGCTACTAGTTTAATTGGTGATCCTAGTTTTAAAAATAAAAAAAGAGTGTTAGAATTACCTAGTAATTTATTATGTTGGAGTAATAATATTGAAAATCAAATTTATAAAATTTTTAATAAAAATAGTTTTTTAAAACCAATGATATTAAATAATTATCATTGGTTTAAAAATATTAATGTTATTTCTTTCTTAAGAGATATTGGTCAATTTTTTTCAGTAAATAAAATGATTAGTAGAAAATTTGTTCAGAACAGAATTAATGAAACAGAAAAAGGAATATCTTTTACTGAATTTTCATATAATTTATTACAATCATATGATTTTTTACATTTATATAAAAATTACGGCGTTATTTTACAAATAGGTGGATCTGATCAATGGGGTAATATCACTTCTGGGATTAATTTAATACATCGTATGTATAAAAAACAAGTATTTGGTTTTACTATGCCTTTATTATTACAATCTAATGGTATAAAATTTGGTAAAACAGAAAAAAATCAAGTAATTTGGTTAGATAGTAAAAAAACTAGCCCATATATTTTTTATCAGTTTTGGTTAAATATTGATGATGAAAAAATAATTATTTTTTTAAAATTATTTACATTGATAGGTGTTGATCAAATTAATGAAATAAAATTATGTAGTAAAAAGAATATTAATAATGCTAAATCGATATTGGCTGATCAAGTAACAGAAATCGTTCATGGAAAAAAAAAGCTATATGCAGCAAAGCGAATTACTGAAATTTTATTTAATGGTAATATACATGATTTACAAGAATCAGATTTATTACAATTAAAATTGGATGGTTTGCCGTTTATACAAGTTAATGGTTCGGAAGATTTACGACAAGCTTTGGTTAATTCTAAATTATCATCTTCAAGAAGTGATGCATATAGATTAATTATATCTAAAGCTATTAGAATTAACAATCGTAATGAATTAAATCCTAATTATGTTTTTCATAGTATTGATAAATTATTTGGTAAATTTACTATTTTAGGAAAAGGAAAAAAAAATTATTTTCTGTTATGTTGGTAATAAATATATTTATATTTTTTTAGATAACGAAAAACTTTTTCCACATCCACAAAATTGTTGTATTTTTGCATTATCAAATTGTAAACTATAATTTATTTCATCATTTTTAATTAATTTAATTATCGTACCATCAAAAAACTGCATATACTTTATTGGAATATAAATTTTAATTTTTTTTTCATTATATATATAATATTTTTTTTTTTCAATATTATCTTTGTTGTTTATTATAGAAAAATAATATTGAAATCCAGCACATCCTGATTTTTTTATTTTAATTTTGATTCCTTGTTGTGCATTATTTTTATTTATTATATTTGTTATATGTTTTTGTGCAGATTGTGTTAAAGATATCCCTATAAATTTATTTTTCATATTTTATAATTTTATAATTAATTTATTTTTTATTATACATTATACTGAATTTTGTTTTATGGAAATAGATTATATTGTATTGTATGTATATTAAATAAAATATATTATTGTATATTAATATATTTTATGTTATTGAAATTATAATACAATTAGTTATTGTATTTAATTATATATTTTAATTATATTATATTTAAAATTAATTCATGTAGAGAATGAAATGCAAAAAACAGATGGATTACGTACAATACGAATTGATCCGTTAATTACCCCTTTAGATTTAGCATATCATTACCCTATTACAGATGATATTATGCATAATGTAATTCAAGCAAGAAAAAATATTGCTAATATTATGATAGGTAAAGATAAGCGATTATTAGTAGTGATTGGGCCATGTTCAGTACATGATCCTATTGCAGCAGTAGAATATGCAAATAAATTAAATGAATTACGTAAGAAATATTATTCTAGATTAGAAATAGTAATGCGTACATATTTTGAAAAACCAAGAACTGTAGTAGGTTGGAAAGGATTAATTACTGACCCTGATCTTAATAATACGTTTAATATAAATAGGGGTTTAACAGTAGCCCGTAAACTATTATTAGATATTAATAAAATAGGTATACCAGCTGCAACTGAATTTTTAGATATGATTATTGGTCAATTTATTGCTGATTTAATTAGCTGGGGTGCAATTGGAGCGCGTACGACAGAAAGTCAAATACATAGAGAAATGGCTTCTGCTATTTCTTGTCCTATTGGTTTTAAAAATGGGACAGATGGCAATATTAATATTGCTATTGATGCTATTCGTGCAGCACAGGTTAAACATTTATTTTTAGCTCCAAATAAAAATGGACAAATGACAATTAATCATACTAGTGGTAATCCATGTTCTCATATTATCTTACGAGGTGGTAAAAATCCTAATTACTATTATGATGATATTATGTTGGCATGCAAAAAATTACAGAAATTTAATCTTCCTGAGTTTTTAATGATTGATTTTAGTCATGGTAATTGTTTAAAACAATATATGATGCAATGTGAAGTATCAAATTCTGTTTGTAAACAAATTATGGAAGGATCGGAAAACATTGCTGGTGTTATGATTGAGAGTTTTTTAAAATCTGGTACACAAAATGTTTCTTCTAAAAAAGATATGTTATATGGTCAATCTATTACTGATCCATGTATTGGTTGGGATGATACTGTATTAATATTGTCAGATTTAGCGAAAGCTGTTAGTAGTAGATTTTAAATATAATACCAATCATTATGATTGGTATTATTTCATATAATACATAATCATTATAGATGATAAATTATATTTTAATTAATCGTTTTTATTTATTTATATATTAAATGTATTATAATATAAATACATATTGACATGAATAAATTTTTATAAAAGGATATAAAATGCCTGTTATTACCTTGTTGAATGGTAGAAAAATGGTATATAAGCATATTGTTTCTTTAATACAAATAGCTGAGGATATGAAACCAGGATTATCGAAAATTGCTGTTGGTGCTCTTGTAAATGGAGTAATTGTTAATATTCATTGTATGGTATGGTATAATGCAAATGTTTATATTTTAACTATGTATGATACACAATCAATTAATTTAATTCGGTACTCTTGTATACAATTATTATCTTATGCTTGTAAACTTCAGTGGTCAAATGCGAAAATAGCTACAGGTTGTCTAACTCAAAATGGATTTTATTGTGATATTGATATTAATCATACTATTAATCAAAGCGAATTATTCAAATTAGAACAATTAATGTATAATATAGTAAAAAAAAATTATGATATTCTTTTTCAAAGAATACAGTACGATATATTAAAAAATTGGTTTCGTAACAATAATGAAATGTACAAATTATATTGTTTAGAAAAGAATTTTTTTACAGGATCGTACATACCTATATATTATCATGAAAATTATGTAGATTTTTATTATGGCCCACAGGTATCGAATATTAAATTTTGTACATATTTTAAATTACAGAGTATTTCTGGTGCGTATTGGGGTGGGAATAAATCAAATAAGATGTTGCAGCGTATTTATGGTACAGCATGGTTAAACCAAAATCAATTATCTAGTTTTTTAAATCAATTAGAAATTTTAAAAAATAGGGATCATAGATTAATTAATAAAAAAATGAAATTGTATCATATTGCGGAAGACTCTTCTGGAATGGTTGTTTGGCATAAAAATGGATTAATTATTTTTCAGGCATTAGAAAATTTAATTAGAAGACAATTGAAACAATGGGAATATCAGGAAGTTAAAACTCCGATAGTAATGAATTCATCAATGTGGAAGGTTAGTGGTCATATTGACCATTTTCATAATTCTATGTTTTATACAGAATCAGAAGGTCAAAGGTATTGTCTCAAACCTATGAATTGTCCAGCCCATGTACAAATTTTTAATAGTAGTTTGAGATCTTATCGAGATCTTCCTATTAGAATTGCTGAATTTGGAGTTTGTCATAGAAATGAATATTCCGGTTCTTTACATGGTTTATTGAGATTAAAAAGTTTTACGCAAGATGATGGACATATCTTTTGTACTCCATTACAAGTACAAAGTGAAATTATAAATTGTATTAGGATGATTTTAAATATTTATAAAATATTTGGATTTCATAAAGTACATGTTAAATTGTCTACTAGACCTAAAAATAAAATTGGTACGGAATCGTTATGGAATCAAGCTGAGTCAGATTTAAGAAATGCTTTATTAAATAGTCAGATTAATTTTCAATATCAAATAGGAGCAGGTGCTTTTTACGGACCTAAAATTGAGTTTGTTTTAGAAGATTGTTTAAATAGATTCTGGCAGTGTGGTACAATACAGTTGGATTTTTCTTTACCTTATCGTTTTTCTTCATATTATATTGATTATCGTAATAATAGACAGATTCCAATTATGATTCATAGAGCGATATTTGGTTCTATAGAAAGATTTATTGGTATCTTATTAGAACAATACGCTGGTTGTTTACCCATTTGGTTATGTCCAATACAAGTGGTAATCATTAGTGTTCATAATAGTTACAATTCGTATATTTTTAATATATATCAAAGATTATACAATGCAGGTATTAGAGTACAATATGATATTGGGGAAGAAAAAATTAATTTTAAAATTAGAAAATATGTAATGGAATATGTGCCATATATATTAATTTGTGGAGCAAAAGAAGTACATTCTCAAACAGTAAGTGTGCGTATTAGAAGAAATAGCATGATTCAAGTCATGAATTTAGATTTTTTTATTAACAAAATACATAATAAAATTATAACTTATAGTTTTTAATATTGGAGGAACATAGTATAAAACCTGGAAATCGTGTTAACTTTATTAAAAATAGTTTGATTAACAGTAAAATTAAAGCTCTTACAGTACGATTAATTGGATTAAATAATGAGTTCATTGGTATTGTTCCAATTGAAGAAGCATTACAACATGCACAAGATTTAGAGTTAGATTTAGTACAAATTAGTGCTAATGCTAATCCTTGTGTATGTCGAATTATGGATTATGGGAAGTTTTTATATAAAAAAAATAAAAATCTTAAAGAACAGAGGAAAAAACATAAAGCATTACAAATTAAAGAAATTAAATTCCGACCTAATACACACCAAAATGATTATCAGGTAAAATTAAAAAATTTAATTAGATTTTTAAATAAAGGGAATAAGGTTAAAGTAACATTGCGGTTTAGGGGTAGGGAGATGGCCCATAATTATATTGGCATTAAAATTTTAAATAAAATTAGGTCGGATTTAATAAATTTTTCTATAACAGAATATTTTCCTTCTAAAGTAGAAGGAAGACAAATGGTTATGCTTTTGTCTCCTAAAAAGATATAATGTGTGATTATTTATTTTTTATATTTGAGTTTTATATTATGCCTAAAATGAAAACTTTAAAAAGTGCGTCTAAAAGATTTAAGAAAACTGCTTCTGGTAATTTTAAACATAAACAATCTAATTTACGTCATATTTTAACTAAAAAAAGCAAACAGTGTAAAAGACATTTGCGTAGTAAAGTGTTCGTTCTGCAATCAGATAAGAAGAGTATTAAATCTTTTTTTCCATATATGTAAACTTTATGTACGTATTTTCTGTCATAGTATTTTATTGAAAGTAAAAAAGGAGATTAGATGGTTAGAATTAAAAGGGGAGTGATTGCTCACGCAAAACATAAAAAAATATTGCATCAGTCTAAAGGATATTACGGTGCTAGATCTAGAACATATAGATCTGCCTATCAAGCAGTTATTAAAGCTGGTCAATATGCTTATCGTGATCGTAGACAAAAAAAAAGACAATTTCGTAAGTTATGGATTACTAGAATTAATGCCGCTGTTCGACAACATGATTTATCATATAGTAATTTTATGTATGGTTTAAGTAAAATATATGTTCAGATTAATCGTAAGATGTTATCTAATCTTGCTATTAATAATAAAAATGCTTTTAATATCTTAATACAAAATGTAAAAAATTATTTTCAATAAAATTTTATTGGATGTCAGTTAATTATAATATAAGCTTCTTTTGTTTGGAAGCTTATACCAATAAATATTTATTATGTGGTGGTTATTTTGAGTAAAATTATATCAAATTTTGATACTATAAAATATATTAATAAATTTAGATTAGAATTAAATAAAGTGAATAGTATACAAGAATTAGAAATATTACGTATTCAATATCTTGGTAAAAAAGGTTTTATTTTAAGTCATATTAAAAAATTGCCCAATTTATGTATTATAGATAGAAAATCAATTGGTCAAAAAATAAATTATTTAAAATGTTATATACAAGACGCGATTAATAAAAAAAAAATTGAGTTTAAAAATATATATATTAAAAAAAAAATTGTTTCTGAAAAATTAGATATTTCATTACCTGGGAAAAGAAACGATATTGGTTCTATGCATCCAATTAATAGTATGATCAATTATATAAAGAATTTTTTTCATACATTAGGATTTACAATTATTATAAATGAATTAGAAATAGAAAATCAATATTATAATTTTGATTCTTTAAATATTCCTGTTTATCACCCATCTAGAAATAGTCAAGATACCTTTTGGTTTGATTCTAATAATTTATTAAGAACACAAACTTCTAATATGCAAATTCATGAAATTAAGAAACATCAATTGCCAATTAAAATTATTGTTCCTGGAAAAGTATATCGTAAAGATTATGATCAAACACATAGTCCTATGTTTCATCAGATAGAAGGGTTAGTTATTGATAAACATGTTAATTTTTCTAATTTAAAATGGATTATTAATAGTTTTTTATATAGTTTTTTTGGTCAAAATATACAAACTCGATTTCGGGCTTCTTATTTTCCTTTTACTATATTATCATCAGAAGTAGATGTTATGAGTAACAATAATGTTTGGTTGGAAATTTTAGGATGCGGGTTGGTACATCCGGATATTTTAAAAAGATTTAATATTAATCATAAAATATATTCAGGGTTAGCTTTTGGTGTAGGGGTGGAAAGATTAGTGATGTTATATTACGGTTTAAAAGATTTACGTTTGTTTTATAAAAATGATTTATCTTTTTTAAAACAATTTAATAGGAGTAGGTATTTTTAATGAAATTGAGTGAATATAGTTTATGTGGTTGGATAAATTGTTTTTTAGATATGAAGAAGATATACGCACAAATCACTGTTTCTGGAATAGAAGTGGAAAGTATTCATAGTATATTTGGAAATTATAACAATTTATTTATTGGAGAAATAGTATCATTTTTTAAACACCCTATTGATTCATGTATGTATATTGTACAAGTGGATATTAAAACAAAGTACATTCATGTTATATGTCGAAGTAGTCATATTAAAAAAAATATGAAAGTTATTGTTGGAATCATAGGTTCAACATTATCCAATGGTACGGTTATAAAACCCTTTAGTACAAATTATATAGTTTCGGAAGGATTAATATTGCGATTTAAAGATTTGAATATATTTACTAATAAGAATCATATTATATATTTACCACATTCCGCTCCATTAGGTATAGAATTTAAAGATTATTTATTTTATAAAGATAAAATTATTAAAATCAATAATCTACCTAATAGAATGGATTTATTAGGATCTTTTGGAGTAGCTAGAGAAATATGTATTTTAAATCACCTTCCATTACCTAAAACATTAAATATTTCTTATGCATTGTTAAATGATAATCATTGTAAAGTAAAAATAGATGATATAATATTTCGTTATTCTTATAGAATTATTCAAGGGATAAATTTGAAAATTGTTACACCGATATGGATGAAAGAAAAACTTCGAAGATGTTCTATTAAATCTGTTAATATTGTTGTAGATATTATTAATTATGTTTTTTTAGAATTAGGTCATTCTTTATATGTATATAGTTTTTTAAATAATTTACATAATATTTATGTACGATATGCTAAAAAAAATGAATCTATTTATTTAAATAATAATAGGAATATTGTATTAAATAGTAAAAATTTAGTTCTTTCCACTAAAGTTAATATTATTTCCTTATTAGGTAATATAAATTTTAATGATTTTCCTATTAATTTAAATAATACAAATTTATTTATTGGATCAATATTCATTGACCCAAAATTATTAATTCGTTCTATTTATCAATTAAAATTAAATAATGATGATGTAGTTTATAATGAATATTATGTTGATCCTATTTTACAAGAGCAAGCTGTAGAGTATGCTACAAATTTATTTTTAAATATCTGTGGAGGTTGTGTTTCTCCTATTTTAAATTATTCTTCATTAAAATTTCATTTTTATATTAATAAAAGAATAAAGTTGTATCTTAATCATATAAATAAGTTAATAGGTTATAGAATTGACACGATTATTATATATAATTTGCTTCAGCAGATGAAATATATCATATACATGCATGATAAATTTTGGTATGTAATACCTCCTTTGTGGAGATTAGATATTTGTATAGAAGAGGATGTTATTTCTGATATTATGAAGGTATATAATTTTAATTCTGTTGTAATTGCTCCATTGCATGTAAATAATACAACTGTTCAAAATTATACTCAAGATTATGCTTTAAAAAGAGTGAAATATTTGTTAATTGATAAAGGATACCATGAAGTTATCAACTATAGTTTTATTAATCCAAAAATACAAAAATGTATGCAACCAAATAAAAAATCTCTTTCTTTAATAAACCCTATGTCTATAGAAATGTCTTGTATGCGTAATTCTTTATGGGTTGGTTTAATTAAAAATTTATTATATCATCAAAATAGACAATATGATGAGGTAAAATTTTTTGAGAGTGGTGTATGTTTTATTCCTAATCAAGAAAGTAGAATGGGAGTAGATCAAAATATATTTTTATCTGGTATAATTGGTATTAATGGTGATAAAAAATCTTTATATACGTATGATGATAAGTTTGACTTTTATAATTTAAAAGGGGATATAGAATCTATATTTAATGTAATAGGGTGTTTAGAAAGAATTAAATTTAAAAAATCTATTATTCCTGCTTTGCATCCTAAAGATAGTACTACTATATTACTTGATGATGCGGTTATTGGTTTTTTAGGTTCTTTAAATCCTGTTTTAGTAGATAAATTTAATATAAATTATTCTGTTTTTTTATTTGAGATTTTTTGGTTTAAAATATTTTATTCTAACGTACAGTTTATTAAAAATGTTTCAGAATTTCCATATAGTAAAAGAGATATTTCTATTATACTTGCTGAAAATATTTTAGTGAATGATGTTGTTATATTTTGTAAAAAATATTTTTTTGATAAAATAGTAGATATTAAAATTTTTGATATATATCAAGGGGATTCTATACCGAATAAAAAAAAAAGTATATCATTACAATTTATATTTCAGGATTTATTATATACTTTACATGATAAAGAGATTGATTATATGTTAAAATGTTATCTTATATATCTAAGAAATGAGTTTTCTATTTTTATGAGAAATTAATTGATTCGGAAAATTTTTATATTTTTATAGATTGAATAATTTTTATATTAGTAAATTTATTTATTTATTTTTATAAAAATATTTTTTATATATTTTATTATATATCATTAAATTTATTACCATATGGTTTGTATTTTATATTACTTAATAAAATTTGATTATTTTGTATTTTAAATTGTATGAAGTAATATTTTAATTTTATTTTATATATTTTAATTTGCAAAAAATTTTTATGATACATGTATTATAATTTAATTGGTCTTATTTTTTTATATAAATATTAATTGTATGTGAATAATTTTTTGTACTTTATAGTATTTTATAATATAAAAAATTTTATTTTGTTAAATTGATAATTTGGTGAAATGAGTAATTTTTTTAAAAAAATTTTTAATGATTAATAATAATGTAACGCGATTAATTTTTAATTCTGGATGAGAATATTGAATAGAAATATTATTTAAAAAATAATTTATTGAATTATAGAATTGAAATAAGGTTTTTAATGCTTGATGATATTTTTTTTTATGAATCATAATATTTAATATATTGTCAGTATATTTTGTTTTTATAAAAATTATTTTTTCTTTTTTATTTTTTATAAGTGAATAATTAATTTTATAATTTTTATTATCATTCATGTTCATTATTTTGAATAAATTAGAAATTCTTTTATATATAATAATTAAATTATTTAATTTTTTTGTATTATGGTATTGAAATAATAATTTAATTATTGTATCTATTGTAACTAGATTATATTTATGTACAGATAATACAGATTCAATGATATTAAAATGATATTTTTTTCTATACCATCTTTTTAGTCTTGTAATAATAAATGTTATAATTTGATGAATTGGGTTGTATATTAAACTATTGATATTATATATATCAATTGTTTTTTTTATTAAAGAATATAAGTTAATATTAATTTTTTTTTCTAAAATAATTTGTATAATATTTAATGCAATTCTTCTTAAATAAAATGGATCTTTATTATTTTTAGGTATTTGATTAATTAAAAAAAATCCTACTATAGTATCTATTTTATCTGTAAGGGATAGCGTATAACTAATTACATTATTTGATATATCCTTGTTAGAATTTGTAGGTTGATATTGTTCTTTTATAGATATTGCAATTGTATGTTGTTCATTGCTATTTTTTGCATAATACATTCCAGCAATTCCTTGTAATTCAGGATATTCATATACAATAGATGTTTTCAGATCACATTTGGATAAAAATGCTGCTCTAGTACTATTTTTTAAGTTTGCTTTTGTATATTGTGTAATATATTGTATTAAATGAATTAATCTTTTTGTTTTATGAAACATACTACCTAATGCTTCTTGGAATATTATTTTTTTTAATAATATAAAATATGATTTTAATGGTATATATTGATCATTTTTTAGAAAAAAAACTGTATCTGATAATTTTGCTTGTAAAACTATTTGATTACCTTGAATAATTTTTTCTGATTTTTTAGAAGGGAGATTAGATATAATTATGAAATGATTGGTTATTTGATTATTTTTTTTATATATGATTAAATATTTTTGAATTTTTTCTAATATATGTATTAAAATATATTTTGGTATATTTAAGAATTTTTTTTTAAATTTTCCATGTAAAACATTTGGCCATTCTACCAAACATGTTATTTCTTTTAATAGATATGTATTATTTTTTATTTTCCCTCCTATTGTTTGAGAAATTTTTGTTGATTTATATTGAATTATTTTTTTTCTAATATAGTAATTTGCTATTACTTTTCCTTTTTTATATAGTATATTTTCATATTCTTTTGCATGGTATATTTGTATTTTTTTCGGAATGGTAGCAATATTACCTTGTAAATATTTTTTTGTAGATATTCCCATTTTATCAAATATAATATATTGATTATCTAGTAATATTAGAATATTTCTAATTGGTCTAATAAATTTTATATCATATTCATTCCATTGTATAGATTTGATAATTGATATATTTTTGATTGATTGTATTATAATTTTCGGTATAATACATTTTATTTTTTTTTTTTTTTTATATTGCTTATATGACAACCAAGCACCTTGTACGGTTTGTAGGACTTTTGTATCTGTGATATGAATATGAAATTTTTTTAACCATTTTAATGCTGCATCGGTTAATAATCCTTCTTTATTAAATGCGTTTTTTATTGAAGGACCTCGTTGATTAATGTGTTGGATAGTATTTGTTGTATGAATTTTTTGAATTTGTAAAGCAATTCTTCTTGGAGTATCAAATAATTTTATGCTATTAAATTGAATATTATGTTTATATAAGTTGGATGCAATATTATTGTAAAAATTTTTTGCAATATTTCGAATGTATTTTGGTGGCATTTCTTCAGTATTAATTTCTATAAGTAGATAATTATATTTCATATTTTATTTCGTAACCTGTATATTTATTTAAATCTTTTTTTATTCTTTTAATAAAAAATAATATTTAGCTATTTTAATTGATATAGATCTGATTTGTAAAATATATTTTTGTCTTTCTGTATTAGATATGATTTGTCGAGCATCTAATAAATTAAAGTTATGTATTGAGTATAAAATATGTTCGTATGCTGGTATTATTAATGGTGGTTTATATTGTAACAGTCTTTTAGATTCTTTTAAGTGTTGATTAAATAATTTTATTAATAATTTAATATTAGAGTATTGAAAATTATATATTGATTGTTCTAATTCATTTTTTTGGAATAATTCTTGATATGTTATTTGAGAATTATTATTTTTATCCCATATAATATCATATACATTGTTAATATTTTGAATATGTATAGCTAATCTTTCTAACCCATAGGTAATTTCTACTGTACTAGGATTACATGTTATTGCTCCTATTTTTTGAAAGTATGTAAATTGTGTAATTTCCATTCCATTTAGCCATACTTCCCACCCTATACCCCATGCACCTAGTGTTGTATTTTCCCAATTATCTTCAACAAATCTAATATCATTTGATTTATAGTTTATATTTATTTTTTTTAAAGATTGTAAATATAAGTATTGAATATTTTTAGGCGCAGGTTTTAATATGACTTGAAATTGATAATATTGTTGCAATCTATTAGGGTTTTTTCCATATCTACCATCTGTTGGTCTTCTAGTATGTTGTAAATATGCTATATTAATTGGATTTTTTTCTATAGCTTTCAAGAAAGTGCAATAATGAAATGTACCAGCTCCAACTGGAAGATCGATAGGTTGTACAATAATACAACCATAATTTGACCAAAATTTTTTTAGTTTTTTTATTATTTCACAGCATGTGTATTTTTTTTTATTCATATTTTATTTTATTATATTTTTTATTACAATTTTGATGTTTATAATAATATTTAATATTTTTTTATTGATTAATATATTTAAAATATTTTATAAAAAATATATATTATAATTATAATATTGATATATTACATTATAAGATAAATTATTTTTTAGGTTTATTATCTTTATTATTTAAACAGGATGCATTATGTTAGTAATACACGGATTAATTCGTTTAAATATTGGTACGAGTTCTAGTAGACAATTAAGAAAAAGAAATAATAAAATACCTAGTGTTGTATATGGAAAAGATCAACAAACAATATATTTTTCATTAGATCATGATATTATTTTTAATATGCAAAAAAAACCTCAATTTTATACTGATAGTATGATGTTAAGAATTGATTCGAATAAATATTTAGTTTGTGTTAAAGAAGTACAGAAACATTGTTTTAAACCTAAATTATTACATATTGATTTTTTATATAAATAGATATATTGATACATTTATTATATTTTATATTTATAATATCATTTTTTATTATATAAAATTATTTTTATTTTTTTTTTTTTGTATATTAATATATTTTATATAAATTAATTTTAAGAATATGTAAATATAAAATATAATATCTTATTTAAAGGACTTTATTTTTGTTTATTTTTGAATATTTTCCATATTATAAATATTATTATACTGATTATACATATGATTGGTAAAATAATGATTTTTAATATATATTTTTTTGAATCAAAATAATTACTTTGAAGAAGTGTGCTTGTTAGTATACCGGGTGAAAAATATAATATAGGCCATATTATACATCCAATGACACTAGGTGTGATAAAATATTTTATAGGTATATTTAACATTCCTGATATCATAGGAATTAAAGGTCTAGTTGGTCCTATAAATTTCCCTATTAATATGGTAATAATACTATATTTAATTAATGTATTTTTTGTTTTATTAAATAATTTTATATTTCTTTTTAGTATATTTATATGGTATATTTTTTTTTTAAATTTCCAACCAATATAATAAGATACATAATCACTAATTAAACACCCAATACTTGCTGTTATCCATGCTTGATATAATGGAATTTTACCATTTCCAATTAAAGCTCCTAAAGCTGTCATAATAATAATACTGGGTAATAAAAAACCAATTAATGCTAAAGACTCAAAAAATGTTATTAATGCAATAATTATTAATGGGTGTTTAGTAGATTCTGTAATCAAGTATGTCAAACAAGATTTCATAATTTTTTTTTTTGAAATAATATATTAATAATTTTGTAATATTATTTTATTTTTTATATTCATTTTTTATTAAAAATTAAATGATATGTTAAAAGATATAATATTGTGTATTTTATAAAAAGATACATTACATCAATGTGAATATAATTTAAAAATATGCATACATTAGTATATAAAAAATTGTATTATAATAAAAAATTCGGACAGAATTTTTTAAAAGATAAAAAGATAGTTAAGAAAATAATTAATTTTATTAACCCATCTTGTTTAGATATTTTAGTAGAAATTGGTCCTGGTCTAGGTGCTTTGACTGAACCTATTTGTCGTATTGTAGATAATTTAGTATTAGTAGAAATAGATAAAAATGTATTGTATTTTTTGGAAAAAGAAAAATATTTTCATAAATTATTGATATTTAATCAAGATGTGATGAGTTTTAATTTTGAAAAATTATCAATAATAAAAAAAAGTATGTTACGTATTTTTGGTAATTTACCATATAATATTTCTGTAAAATTAATTTTGTATTTAATTAAATTTAGTAATTATATTATTGATATGAATTTTATGGTACAAAAAGAAGTAGCTAATCGTTTCATTGCACAACCTGGGAGTAAGATGTATGGCAGATTAAGTATTATTATGCAGTGTTATTACGATATTAAGTTAGGTTTTGATGTTGGAGCAAATGCTTTTTCCCCTACACCAAAAGTACAATCTACTTTTTTGCAATTAATTCCTAAAAAAATACCATTATATCCTTATAATAAAATTAATTTTTTGAAAGAAATAACTTTTCTATCTTTTACAAACAGAAGAAAGATTTTAAAAAATAGTTTACTGCATATTGTAAATAAAAAAATTTTTTTAAATTTAGGAATTGATATATATTTAAGACCAGAAGATTTATCAGTTATTCAATATTGTCATATTGCTCATATTTTTTATTTATATAAAAATAAATGTTAGTATGACACAATTGTATGTATTATTTTTTTATTTCAATACAATATTTATCATATAACTATTAATATATTTATATTAATGTGTATTTTAATATTGTATTTGAAATATTTTATCTTATCTATTTATATTTATTTTATTACTATATATGATAATTTATAAAGTTTTATTATAGTACATTTTTTATATATTTTATTATTTAAAATTATTTGTAATTTTTATATCTGAATTATATATCATATGATATATAGCATATATTAAAAATTATTTTTAATACAATGAATTTTTCAATATTTTTATTATAAGCATATTGAATTTTTTAAAATTTTATTAATTTTAAATTATAAGATTAATTTTTATTCAGACTATCTAATATATTCACAATAATTAGTTTATGAATTTTTTATATATATTATTATACAGTATTGTGAAATATTAAAATTGGTATATTTAAAAATTTTATAGGTGGTAGTAAATTAATAAGATAAAAATGAATATGATTTTTATATTGCACGATAAAGATAAAATACATTATTTAATGTTTGATACTTTATATAAATTTTGTAATTTAATTGGATTATGATAAGGGTTAATTGTGATTGACATAATTGTTGCAAAAGAAGCTCTAATTGTAGTATTGTAATAAATTTTATTTTCTAAAGCTAATCTTCGAATTAGTTTTGTATTTTTAATTGTATGATTAGGAGTAGTAGTATCAATAATGTAAGAATATTTTTTATTTTTTATATTTTTTTGAATATTTGTTATATTTGTTTTTTTGGTATTCGTTTCATTATTTTTATTATACATTGTAAAAAATGTACTTATTTGTTTTGTAATATCTACTCTAAATCCTAATTGTATCAATATACAAGATATATTAATTATATGTTGGTAATTTATATTATTTATGGATAATAATGCATATTTTTTATTTTGTATATTTTTTTGTGAATGTAATATAGCTTTTGCAAATGCTTGATAAAATGTTTTACCTATACCCATTACTTCTCCAGTAGATCTCATTTCTGGACCTAGGATAGGATCGATTCCAGGAAATTTATTAAAAGGTAATATAGATTCTTTGACAAAGTAATGTGATAAATTTATTTTTTTATCATATCCTTGTTTTCTAAGTGTTTTTCCTGTTATTACTTTTGCTGCAATTTTAGATATTGGTATCCCTGTGGATTTAGAGATGAAAGGTATAGTACGAGAAGCTCTTGGATTAGCTTCTATAATATATATTTTATTATTTTTAATAGCTAACTGTACATTTAATAAACCTAGAATTGATAATTCTAAAGTCAGTTTAATCATTTGTTTTTCTATTTTATTTTGTATTTTTTTGGATAATGTATATGGTGGTAATGCACAAGCAGAGTCACCAGAATGAATTCCAGCTTGTTCTATGTGTTCCATAATACCTCCCAAAAATACTTTTTCTCCATCACAAATGATATCTACATCTATTTCTGTAGCGTTTTCCAAATATTGATCTAGTAATATTGGTATTTTTTGAGATGGTGCAAGTATAGTGTGAAAATATTTTCTTAATTGTTTTTGATTGTATACTATTTGCATAAATCGTCCTCCTAAAACATAGGAAGGGCGTACTATTATAGGATATTTTATTATTTCAGCATATATTATTCCTTCTTCAATGCTATGAATAGTATAATTTTCAGGTTGTTTTAATTTTATTTTTTTTACTATTTTTTGAAATTCGTTACGATCTTCTGTTTTATTAATTGATTGATAATTAGTTCCTATAATTGGTATATTAAACTTTTTAAAATTTTTAGATAATTTTAATGGAGTTTGGCCTCCAAATTGTATTATTATTCCTTTTGGTTTTTCTTTTCTATAAATTTCTAATATGTTTTCTAAATTAATTGGTTCAAAGTACAATCTGCTGGATATATCATAATCTGTAGATACAGTTTCTGGATTACTATTAATCATGATTGTTTCATAATTTTCATGTTGTAGTGCTTGTGCAGCGTGTACACAACAATAATCAAATTCTATTCCTTGTCCAATTCTATTTGGACCACTACCTAAGATAATGATTTTTTTTTTGTTTATCGTTGGATTTGCTTCGCATTGTTCTTCCCAAGTTGAATACATATATGCTGTATTAGTATTGAATTCAGCAGAACAGGAGTCGATTCTTTTAAATACAGGATGCAGACATATATTATAACGAATAGTTCTAATTTCTTCTTCTGATACATTCATTAATTGTGATATTCTAAAATCAGAAAATCCTTTACTTTTTATTTTTTTTAAATATTTATAAGTTAAATCATAAATTTTTTTATTTTTAATATTATTTTCTATTTTAATTAAATTAAATATTTGTTTTAAAAACCATTTATCAATAAAAGTTAATTGATAAATTTCTAATATTGATAAACCGAATCGAAAAGCATCGGCTATGTACCATAATCTATTAGATCCAGGATTTTTTAATTCATACTTAATTTTTTTAATAGTATCAATATAGTATGTGTTGATTATACTATTAAATCCATGAGATTGTGTTTCTAATCCTATAATTGCTTTATGTAGAGATTCTTGAAATGTTTTTCCGATCGCCATGACTTCACCAACAGATTTCATTTGTGTCGTTAGTCGATCATTGCATTGGGTGAATTTTTCAAAATTAAATTTTGGGATTTTAGTTACTACGTAGTCAATAGTAGGTTCAAAAGAAATAGGAATTTTACCGTTAGTAATATCATTTTTTAATTCATCTAATGTATAACCAATAGCTAATTTAGCTGCTACTTTTGCAATTGGAAATCCTGTTGCTTTAGAAGCAAGAGCTGAAGATCGAGATACTCTTGGATTCATTTCTATTACTACCATTTTGCCATTTTTGGGATTAATAGCAAATTGTACATTTGCACCCCCTGTTTCTACTCCTATTTCTTTTAAAATTTTAATTGATGCATTGCGCATCATTTGATATTCTTTATCTGTTAATGTTTGCGATGGAGCAACTGTGATTGAATCTCCTGTATGTATACCCATTGGGTCAAAATTTTCAATACTGCAAACTATAATACAGTTGTTATTGCAATCACGTACAACTTCCATTTCATATTCTTTCCAACCTATTAGAGATTCATCAATTAATAGTTCTTTTATAGGTGATAAATTTAATCCTTTTTTACATATTTTTGTAAATTCTTTTTTATTATATGCAATTCCTCCCCCAGTTCCTCCCATGGTAAATGATGGTCTAATGATACAAGGGAATCCTAGTTTTTTGACTACACGTAAAGCATCTTTAATATTATTGACGATTTTACAATTTGCAGTTTGTAATCCTATTTGTTTCATTGATTGCTGGAATAGATTTCGATCTTCTGATTTTTTAATTGCTTTAATATTTGCTCCTATAATTTTTATGTTAAAATCAGATAAAATATTTTTTTCGTATAGTTTTAATGTACAGTTAATTGCAGTTTGACCACCCATTGTGGGTAGTATAGCATCAGGTTTTTCTTTTTTAATAATATTTTTAATTGTTTTCCAATGAATAGGTTCAATATAGGTTGAATCTGCTATTTCAGGATCTGTCATAATAGTTGCTGGATTAGAATTTACTAAAATAATTCTATAACCTTCTTCTTTTAATGCTTTACATGCCTGTGTTCCTGAATAATCAAATTCACAGGCTTGCCCAATAATAATTGGTCCTGCTCCAATAATTAAAATAGATTTAATATCAGTACGTTTTGGCATTATTTCCTCGGTGTATTTTTTTTTTGTCTTGTATATTTTTGATAAATTTATATAATAATTTTTCTGATTCGTGAGGTCCTGGATTTCCTTCTGGGTGCCCCTGAAATCCCCAGTATTTTTTTTTAATACATATACCTTGTATAGTATTATCAAATAAAGAGGTATGTGTGACGATAATTTGTTTTGGTAGATTATTTTTATCAATAGTAAAATTATGGTTTTGTGTTGTAATAAATACTTTATTGTTGTTTAAATCTTGTACTGGATGGTTGCTACCGTGGTGACCAAATTTCATTTTTATTATTTTTGCATTATTTGCTAATCCTAATAATTGATGACCTAAACAAATTCCGAATATTGGGATATGAATAGTGATTAATTTTTTAATTATATTAATAATATTTTTATATTTTCTTGGATCTCCTGGACCATTAGATAAAATAATCCCATCTGGATTGATAGATATAATTTTTTTTACAGTAGTATCTGGAGTAATAATTGTAATATAACAATTGTATGATTCTAATATTCTAATAATATTATATTTTACTCCAAAATCATACACTATTATGTGTGTTATGGATTTTTTTTTTATATTATCATGTATTGAATTTGTTGTATTTTGATTCCAAGAATAATTTATTTTTGTACATACATGTTTGATAGGATTTTTTGTATATGTATTAAAAGTATTTTTTATGTTTTGTATTATGTTTTGTAGATTTAGATGTTTTGTGCTTAATATACATCCATATTGAGATCCTTGATCTCGTAATAAAATAGTTAGTTTTCTAGTATCAATATTAGATATACCAATAATATTATTTTTTTTTAGGTATATTGATAAGCTTTGTATACTTCTATAATTACTATGTATATTTGATAAATTTCTTATAATAATACCATGTACTTTAACAGAATTAGATTCTACGTCTTTTGCATTGATTCCGGTATTACCAATATGAGGATATGTAAATAAAACAATTTGATTTTTATAAGACGCATCAGTTAAAATTTCTTGATACCCCGTCATAGCGGTATTAAAAACTATTTCTCCTATCGTAATACCCTGAACACCAATAGCATTTCCTTTTAATACATAACCATTTTCTAAAATTAAAAACGCATTGTTTTTCAATTTATACTCCGTTTTATACTATGGAACTTTATATCATATATTTAATACATCCATCATATCGAATAACCCATTCTTTTTATTGTGTAACCAAATGGCAGATTTAATAGCACCTTGCGCAAATGTATTTCTATTGGTTGCTTGATGTGATATATTAATTTTTTCTCCCTTTCCTAAAAACATAATGGTATGTTCTCCTATAATATCTCCTCCTCGAATTATAGAAAAACCAATTTTATTACTTTTTCTAATATTAGTTGTTTCTTTTTTTCTATATATACTACATTTTTCTAAATTCCATTGTTTATTATTAGTAATTATTTCTCCTAATTTTAATGCTGTACCTGATGGTGAATCTAATTTGTTTCTATGATGTAATTCTAATATTTCGATATCATAAGAAGAATCAAACATTTGTACAGATTGTTTTAGTATTTTAAATATTATATTTATTCCAATACTAAAGTTATATGAAAAAACAATGCCAATATATTGAGAATATTGCTTAATAATTTGAATTTCTTGTTTACTAAAACCAGTTGTTCCAATAACAATGTTTTTTTTGTATTTTTTACATATTTTTAAATTGTTTAGTGTATTATTAGGTGTACTAAAATCTATTAAAATATCAAAATTTTTTATTTCTTGTTCTATATTACTAATGATATTAGTATTTTTATTATTTTCTATGGTTATTTCTTGTTTTTTTTCTTTTACAATACAGCAGTGTAGTATGACATTTTTATTTTTTTTGATTTCTTGTATGATACTGGTACCCATTCTTCCATAAGCCCCAGTAACTGCAATTTTGATTTTTTTTTCCATATATTATTTTTTCGATTGAATTGTATAAAATATATTTTTATTATTGATATATTATTTTTTTATATATTACATAAATATTATATTTTGATTGATTATATTATTGTAATATATATAATATGAGTTGTATAATTTATTATTATATTATTTTATTAATGATAAATATTAGTATTCCTATCATGATACTGATATCTGAAATATTAAATATTATTATATGATTATTTTGTATACTTATATCAATGAAATCTATGATAAATCCGTAATATATTCTATCTAATATATTACCTATTGCTCCATTTAATATATATAAATATTCAATATTATATGGATTTTTTTTATATATATAATATATTAAAATACATGTTATTATTATATTTATTATAATGAGTATGTATTGATAGTATTTTGCATAGTATTCCAGTAAATTAAATGCTATTCCAAAATTTTTAATATAAAATAAATTAAAAATTAGGAAAATATGTTTTTTTGTTTGTAATATTAAGTGTTTTATAGCCCATATTTTGCTAATTCTATCTAATATAAAAAGTATAATGATAATGTATACATTATTATAGAAATTGACGTTTTTCACCATTTTCGTTTAAATTTTTATTGCATCTATTACAGATATCTTTATTTATGTTTTTAATATATGTGTGATTAAAATAATGCCAACATCTATTGCATTTTACACCTATATATTTTTTTACTGATATTTTTAATCCTGGTATTTTACTTTTATAACAGTTCTCATTGTGGGATTGAGAATAATCTTTAATTTTTGCTGCGGATGTTAATAACATAAATTTAATTTCATTTTTTAACATTATAATAAGATTATAAATGTATTTTTTTGTATATAATATTATGATAGATTGTAAGGAATTATTAATACTTTTATTTTTTATTTTTTGTTCTATAATTTGATTAGTTTCTGTTTTAATTTTGATAAGTATATTCCAAACTTCATGATTAATTATTTCTATTTTTGGTAAAGAATATGATAATTTAAACCATTGTGTTGTAAAAATAAATTGATCTTTATTGTGTGGTAAATAATTCCATATTTCATCAGCCGTAAAAGGTAAAATGGGTGTAATCCACCTTACGATAGTTTGTAAAATATAATACATAGCTGTTTGACAACTTTTTCGTGCATGACTATTTTTTGGATTTGTATATTGTCTATCTTTTATTATATCAAAATAAAATGCACCCATTTCTTTTGAACAAAATTTTATTATTTTTTTGACTATTATGTGAAATTGATAATTTTCGTATAAATATATAATTTCTTTTTGTAATTTTTTGGTTTTATTTAGAATCCATTGATCTAATAGTATCATGTGAGAAAAATTTATTTTATCTTTTTTATAATTAAAATCATATATATTACCTAATATAAATCTAATAGTATTTCTAATTCTTCTGTATTGTTCTGAGATATTTTTGATTGTATCATGAGATATTATTATATCATTGGTGTAATTTGTTGATGCTACCCATAATCTTAAAATATCTGCTCCAAATGTTTTAATAATTGTACTAGGTACGATAGTATTACCAATAGATTTAGACATTTTTGTACCAGTATGATCAATTACAAATCCGTGTGTTAATACTTCTTGGTATGGTGTTTTTTTATGTATAGCACTGGATATAATTAATGATGACATGAACCAACCACGATATTGATCACATCCTTCTAAGTACATATTATTAATATTTTTTGTATTGTTTAGTTGATATATATTTAAGTTATATATGCATCCTGATTCAAACCATACATCTAATACATCTTTAGATTTTGTATATTTTTTATAATCATCACCCAATATTTCTTTTTTATTTAATTCCCACCATGCTCTTGATCCTTTTATTGCAATACTTTT
This sequence comes from Buchnera aphidicola (Pterocallis alni), assembly GCF_964059075.1. Taxonomy (NCBI): domain Bacteria; kingdom Pseudomonadati; phylum Pseudomonadota; class Gammaproteobacteria; order Enterobacterales; family Erwiniaceae; genus Buchnera; species Buchnera aphidicola. The sequence continues at coordinate 108,057 of NZ_OZ060377.1, forward strand.
TTTTATTTTTTCAATAATATTAATAGTATCAGGATGTAATTCTCCTGTTTTTTTATTAATAAAAACTGTTATTGGAACCCCCCAAGATCTTTGTCTAGAAATACACCAATCTGGTCTATTAATCAACATTGTAGAAATATTATTATATCCATTATTTGGCATCCATTTTACTGTTTTAATCATATGCAAAATATTTTTTTTTAATTGACTATTTTGTATTTTTAAAAACCATTGTTTAGTTGTTCTATAAATAAGAGGTTTTTTATGTCTCCAACAATGTGGATATGTATGATGTATTGTAAATGAATTAAATAATAATTTTTTTTTAGTAAGTAAATTGATAATTATTGAATTACTTTTAAATATGTCTTGTTCATCTAATTCGGGATGTATATTTTTAGTATACTTACCTGTAGAATTAATAATATTTGTTATTTTTATTCCATATTTTTTACTAATTAAGTAGTCTTCTTCTCCATAGTCTGGTGCAATATGTACAGAGCCTGTTCCAGTTTCTAATGAGACATGTGTAGAAAGTATAATGGGTATTTTAATATTTAAAAATGGGTGGTGAAATATTAAATTTTCTAAATATTTTCCTTGGATAGTAGTAATAATATTCCATTTTTTAATTTTCATTTTTTGTATAGTAATGTTGACTAGATTTTTTGCTATAATTATTTGATTTTCTTTAAATTGTATTATTTGATATTCTGCTTGAGGATGTACTGCAATTGCTCGATTAGCTGGTAAACTCCATGGCGTAGTAGTCCAAATAATTATGTATAAATTTATTTCTTTATTATATTCTGGAAAAATTTTATATATATCATTATTTGTTGCTATTTGAAACATAACTGTAATAGATATGGTGGGAATATTTCTATATTCTACTTCTGCTTCTGCTAATGCAGATTGACATTTTATACACCAATGAACCGGTTTTGATCCTTGGTATAAATGTTTATTTTGTATTATTTTACTTAATATATCAATTACATTGTATTCTAATTGAGGATCCATCGTGAGCTGAGCATCTGCCCAATTACTAAAAATTCCTAGTCTAATAAAATCTTTTTTTTGTTTTTGCACTTGTTGATATGCATATTTTTGACATAAATGACGAAATATATTTTTATTAATATTTTTTTTTTTTTGTTGTAACATTGTTTCTATTTTGTGTTCTATAGGTAATCCATGACAGTCCCAAAATGGTGTATATGGAGCATGAAAACCAGATAATGTTTTTGATTTAATAATTATATCTTTCAATATTTTATTTACTGCATGTCCAATGTGAATATTTCCATTAGCATAAGGAGGACCGTCTTGTAGAAGGAAAATTTTTTTTTTTTTCATATTATTTTGAATAATATGATATATATTATTTTTTTCCCATTTTTGTAAAATTTTTGGTTCTTGAATAGGTAAGTTACCTTTCATAGGAAAGGTAGTGTTAGGTAAATTTAAAGTATTTTTATAAGATTTCATTTAATCCTCAAAGAATTTCATATAAATATATAAAATATTATTTAATATTTTATGGATTATATGAATAATATTTACAAAGTATTTTTTATTATTTTGTTATTTAAATGATTGTATAATTAATAATTATTATATATACTGATGTATATTGAATTATATTTTATATGTTGGAGTTTTTCTTGTCTAATATAAAATCATCTATGAAACATGCTCTTAAATCTAAAAAGTTAAGAATTTTTAATAATAGTAGAAAATCTATGATGCGTACTTTTATAAAAAAAGTATATTTTTCTATTCAGAAGAATGATAAAATTCAAGCTCAAAATAATTGGATAAACTTACAATCTGTTTTAGATCGCCTGGTTTCAAAAAACATAATACATAAAAATAAGTCATCTAGATACAAATCTAGATTATATTTTAAAATTAAAAGAATGGTTTAATCCATGATATATTAAATATATTTTGTATATTTTATAGTACTGCTTCATAGATTCTTTATTGCATGAAGCAATACTAAAAATTTTAATTTGTTAAATCATCAAAAAATTTTTTTACACCATCAAAAAATCTTTTTGATTTTGGATTATTGTCGATCATATTATTTGTGTTTAAACTATTATTTAATTCTATAAGTATTTGCTTTTGTTTATTATTTAAATTAACTGGAGTTTCTATTACGACAGTACATAATAAATCACCTATTGTACGAGAACGAATAGAATGTACCCCTTTTCCTTTAATTCGGAAAATTTTTCCTGATTGTGTTTCGGGTGGTATTTTAATTTTTATTTTTCCATTTAATGATGGAACTTCAATTACTCCTCCTAAAGCTGCTAGGCAAAAGTTAATAGGGACATTACAGTATAAATTGTTTTCTTTTCTTTGAAATATATCGTGTTTTTTAATAAAAATACGAATATATAAATCTCCATTAGGTCCTCCATGAATTCCAGATTCTCCTTCATTATTTAATTTTATTTTGTCATTATTATCCACTCCAGGGGGAATTTTTACTAATATTTTTTTTTCTTTTTTAATTCTTCCATCTCCTTTACAATGTAAGCATGGATTATCAATTATTTCTCCTTTTCCTTGACAGTATGAACATGTTTGTTGTATAGAAAAAAAACCTTGTTGTATATGCATTTGACCTGTTCCATTACATGCAGCACATGCTTTGATTTTTTCTCCCATATATGATCCAATACCATTACATGCATGACATTTTTGTAACGATGGTATAGATATTTTTTTATTAACTCCCTTTACTGCTTCTTCTAAATTAAGTTCTATATTATACTGTAGATCGTACCCTCTTTTTTTTTTATTTTGTTTTTTATTTCCAAAAATATCTCCAAATACATCTCCAAATATATCACTAAAATCTGCACTACTATTAAAATTATTATATGATGAATGATTAGAATATCCTTGATCAAAAGCAGAATGTCCATATTGATCATATGCTGATCTTTTTTCTGGATTAATAAGTATTTCGTATGCTTCTTTGATAGTTTTAAATTTATTTTCAGCACTTTTATTTCCCGGGTTTCTATCAGGGTGGTATTTCATTGCTAATTTTTTATATGCTTTTTTTATTTCTCTATTATTTGAAGATTTAGAGATTTTTAATATTTTGTAATAATCTTTTTTTGTCATTCTATTTTCCTAAAATTACTATCTTGATTACGAACGTAATATATTATTGCTAATACGTTCGTATGATTTAATAAATAAAAATTTATAAGTATTTTATTTATTTTTTTGGTTCTTTGACTTCTTCAAATTCTGCATCGACTACATTTTCTTCTTTTTTAACAGAATTTTCTTTTTTTGTATTAGTTTGTTTTTTTTGAGATAATTCTATTAATTTAGATGACGCTTTTATTAGGATTTGAATTTTATTTTCTATATCAGATTTATTGTCTGTTTTTAGAGCATTATTCAATTCATTGATTTGATTATTAATTTCTTCATATTCTTGTGTACTTAATTGATTTTTCAGTTCTTCAATTTGTTTTTTTGTGTTATGAGAAATTTGATCACCTTGGTTTTTGATTTTAATTAATTCTTCAAATTGTTTGTCGGATTCAGCATTAATTTCTGCATCAGATATCATTTTTTTTATTTCTTCTTCACTTAATCCTGAAGATGCCTGGATAGTGATTTTTTGTTCTTTACCGGTTTTTTTATCTTTAGCGGATACGTGCAATATACCATCTGCGTCAATATCAAATGTTACTTCGATTTGCGGTATACCTCTTGGAGCGGGTTGTATACCATCTAAATTAAATTGTCCTAATGATTTATTATCAATAGATTTTTTTCTTTCACCTTGTAAAATATGTATTGTTACTGCAGATTGATTATCTTCTGCTGTTGAAAAAATTTGACTATGTTTTGTAGGTATTGTAGTATTTTTTGTAATTAAAGGAGTCATAATACCACCCATAGTTTCAATTCCTAATGATAAAGGAGTTACGTCTAATAGCAATACATCTTTAACATTACCAGAAAGTACACCACCTTGTACTGCCGCACCAACAGCAATTGCTTCATCTGGATTAATATCTTTTCTAGGTTTTTTTCCAAAAAATTGTTCTACTTTAGTTTGTACTAATGGCATTCTGGTTTGCCCACCTACTAATATTATTTCATTAATATCAGAAGTTGATAAATTCGCATCTTTCAGTGCTGTTTTTAGTGGATCGATAGATTTTTGAATTAAATCTTCTACTAAAGATTCTAATTTTGCTCTAGTAATTTTAATGTTTAAGTGTTTTGGTCCATTTGCATCTGCTGTGATATATGGTAAATTAACATCACTTTGTTGAGTAGAGGATAGTTCTATTTTTGTTTTTTCTGCAGATTCTTTTAATCTTTGCATAGCTAAAGAATCATTTCTTAAATCTACACCTTGTTCTTTTTTAAATTCTGCTACTAGGTAATTTATTAATCTATTATCAAAATCTTCTCCACCTAAGTGTGTATCTCCATTGGTAGCAAGTACTTCAAATGTTTTTTCTTGGTCTACATTATCTATTTCTATTATAGAAATATCAAAAGTACCTCCTCCTAAGTCGTATACTGCTATTATTTTATTTCCTGTACTTTTATCTAATCCATATGCTAAAGCTGCTGCTGTTGGTTCGTTAATAATACGTTTGACTTCTAGACCAGCAATTTTACCCGCATCTTTTGTTGCTTGTCTTTGAGCATCATTAAAATATGCTGGTACTGTTATTACTGCTTCTGATATTTTTTCTCCTAAATAATTTTCTGCTGTTTCTTTCATTTTCTTTAATATTTCAGCGGAAATTTGTGGAGGAGCGATATGTTTATTTGTTATATTAATCCAGGCATCTCCATTATTTGAATTAACAATTTCATATGGCATAATTTTTATATCTTTTTGTACTTCTTTATCATGGAATTTTCTACCCATTAACCTTTTTATTGCAAATAAAGTATTTTTTGGATTAGTAATTGATTGACGCTTAGCAGGTTGTCCAACTAGTATTTCTCCTTCTTTGGTATATGCAATAACGGAAGGGGTAGTACGTTCTCCTTCTTTATTTTCTATAACTTTAGGTTGTGTACCATCCATAATTGCTACGCATGAATTGGTAGTACCTAAATCTATACCTATAATTTTTCCCATAGAAATTTTCCTTTTTATAAAATAAATTCTTAAATTGTTTTTTTAAATTATATTATTTAATTTATTACATGTATGTAAGTATTACATAAGGTCTATTATAAATTGATCAAGTTTTTTATTAAAATATTTAAATTATTTATGTACTTAACTAATATAATACTATTTTTAATATTGATCTAGTTAATATTGTATTATATTACATAATTATAATATATTTTTTTATTGTAATATTATATTAAAATAAATATAGGAGATTATTTTGATCTTACAAATGTTTCGTTTTATTATTTTTATTTTTTTTTCTTTTTTAATTTGTTTTATTATGTTATTAGGTGGTTGGTTATTGGGTGGACGTAGTATTTCACGTAGTAAAAATATTCCCTTTGAATCCGGAGCGATTGCTTACGGTAGTGCTAATTTACGTTTTTCAATACAATTTTATTTATTATCTATATTATTTGTAATTTTTGATATAGAATCTTTATATTTGTATACTTGGTCTGTTAATATCAAAATTATTGGTTGGTTGGGTTTTTGTGAAGTTTTTATATTTATTTTTACATTATTATTATCCTTAATTTATATTATTAATGAAAAAATTTTTGAATGGGGTGTAAAAAAAAATAATATTATTTAAAATATTTTATAATATTGCATAAAAATTTATTGATTAGGAATATATACATGAAATATACTTTAACAAAAATTAATATTGAAAACAATGGTAAATATCCTCAAAACACTAAAAAGTTAGTGAATGACCCATTAAAAGATAAGATTAAAAAGAATATTTTTACAGGTAAATTAACTCAATTATTACATAAATTAGTTAATTGGAGTAGGAAAAATTCTTTATGGCCTTATAATTTTGGTTTGTCTTGTTGTTATGTTGAAATGGTAACTTCTTTTACTGCTGTGCATGATGTTGCAAGATTTGGAGCTGAAGTTCTTCGATCTTCCCCCAGACAATCAGATGTTATGATTATTTCTGGTACTCCATTTATTAAAATGGTTCCTATTATACAGAGATTATATGATCAAATGTTAGAACCAAAATGGGTAATTTCGATGGGTTCTTGTGCTAATTCCGGAGGTATGTATGATGTTTATTCGGTTGTGCAAGGTGTAGATAAATTTTTACCAGTAGATGTGTATATACCAGGGTGTCCTCCAAGGCCAGAAGCATATATACATGGATTAATGTTACTACAAGAATCTATTGCTCAAGAGAGAAGACCATTATCTTGGGTGGTAGGAGAACAAGGAGTATATAAAGCAAATATGGAATCAAAAAAAATAATGAAATATGAAGAATATTGTAATATAAGAAATTTACGTACTGTGGATACTATTTAAATTGTATTTATATTATATTGAATTGAATATTTTTTGATATTTTTGATTTGTTTAAATTGTTTATACATTATTAATGTTTATTTTATTATTGAGTTATTTTTTATTATGGATATTCTTTTTCAAGAATTATGTAATAAATTTAAAAATTATAAATTTATTATACAAAATACGTTTTTTCCATGTCCTGTAATTTGGGTTGATAAAAAAATTTTAATTATGATTCTGAGATTTTTGAAACATGTTCCTAAATCTTATAATATGTTATTTGATCTGCATGGTGTTGATGAAAGAATCAGAAAATATAGAACTAATTTACCATGTGCGGATTTTTCTGTCTTCTATCATTTAATAAATTTAGAAAAAAATATTGATGTTGTCATTAAAGTTCCTTTATTTATCCATGATTTACATGTTCCTACTATAACTTCTATTTTTCCTAATGCTAATTGGTACGAACGAGAAACGTGGGAAATGTTTGGTATTGTTTTTGATCAACATCCTAATTTAAATCGAATTATTATGCCAAAAAGTTGGGTAGGTTTTCCATTAAGGAAAGATTACCCTTCAAGAGCTACTGAAAATCATTCTTTTTTTTTAAATAAAATAAAAGAAGATGATTATATGAATGATTTGTCGTTTAATCCAAAAGATTGGGGTATGAATATAAAAAGTGAAAGTGCGGATTTTATGTTTTTAAATCTTGGGCCTAATCATCCTTCCGCCCATGGAGCTTTTAGAATTGTTTTACAATTAGATGGTGAAAAAATATTAGATTGTGTGCCAGATATTGGATATCATCATAGAGGAGCTGAAAAAATAGCCGAGCGTCAGTCGTGGCATAGTTATATTCCATATACTGATAGGATTGAATATTTAGGTGGTTGTGTTAATGAAATGCCTTATATTTTAGCTGTAGAAAAATTAGCTCGTATTCAAGTTTCTAGTAGAGTACAGGTGATTCGTGTGATGTTATCTGAATTATTTAGAATTAACAGCCATTTATTATATATTTCTACTTTTATTCAAGATGTTGGAGCGATGACTCCTGTTTTTTTAGCTTTTACAGACAGGCAAAAGATATATGATTTAATTGAAGCAATAACAGGAGCGAGAATGCATCCTGCTTGGTTTAGAATTGGTGGATTAGCTAGTGATTTACCTATTGGGTGGGATAAATTATTATTACATTTCTTAAATTGGATGCCAAAAAGATTACAATCCTATATTGATGTTGCTATAAAAAATAATATTTTAATTAATCGATCTAAAGGTATTGCAGTATACAATAAATCTAATGCTTTAGATTGGGGTATAACTGGAGCTGGTTTACGAGCTACTGGTGTTAATTTTGATGTTAGAAAGAATAGACCGTATTCAGGTTATGAAAATTTTGATTTTGAGGTTCCAATAGGTGGTGGAAATAGTGATGCTTATTCACGAGTAGTATTAAAAATTGAAGAAATTAAACAAAGTTTAATTATTTTACAACAATGTTTAAAAAATATGCCTGAAGGTCCATTTAAATCTATACATCCACTCACTACACCTCCCGATAAAAAATTAACACTACATAATATTGAAACTATGATTACACATTTTTTACAAGTATCTTGGGGTCCTGTAATGCCACCGAATGAAAGTTTTCAAATGATTGAAGCTACAAAAGGTATTAATAGTTATTACTTAATTAGTGATGGTACTACTACTAGTTATAGAACTAGAATTCGCACACCAAGTTTCCCGCATTTGCAGCAAATCCCTTCCGTTATTAGAGGTAGTTTAATATCTGATTTAATTGTATATTTAGGTAGTATTGATTTTGTTATGTCTGATGTTGATAGGTAATATTACAATATGACTTGTGAATATATATATGATAAAAAAAAATTTACTAAGTAGTGTAGAATTATATTATATTAATAAAGAAAAAGCACAGTATGAAACACTGAGAGCAATTTCCATTGAAGCATTAAAAATTGTACAAGGTTTTAGAGGTTGGGTTTCTGATGAAATGATAGTAGAAATAGCTAAAGTATTAAATATGTCTAGTAGTGATTTAGAAGAAATAGCAACTTTTTATAGTCAAATATATCGTTGTCCTGTTGGCAACAATGTAATTCGATACTGTAATAGCTCTGTTTGTTATATCATGGGATGTAATAATATACAATATACATTTGAAAAATATTTAAATATTAAACCTGGACAAACTACTTTTGATAATTTGTTTACCTTATTACCTATTTCTTGTTTAGGGAATTGTGATAAATCTCCGGTAATTATGATTAATAATGATACATATTCTAATGTAAATGATCATTGTATCCCTATTTTATTAGAGAAATATAAATGATAAAAATTATTAAAAATCCTGAAACACATCCTTTGACTTGGTGGTTAAATGAAACTAAGGATGTAGTTTGGATTCATGAGTATCATAAAAAAAATGGTTATTCTGGTTTGAAATTAGCATTGCAATCCATGGATTCTAAAAAAATTATTAATATTATTACAGACTCAAAATTAAGAGGAAGAGGTGGGGGTGGTTTTTTTACTGGGTTAAAGTGGAATCTAATGTCTAAAAAAAAAGATAATACTGTAAGATATTTGTTATGTAATGCTGATGAAATGGAACCAGGCACTTATAAAGATCGTTTATTATTAGAAAAAATACCTCATCAATTAATTGAGGGTATGATAATTGCTGGTTTTGCTTTACAAACAACTAAGTCGTATATTTTTTTAAGAGGTGAGTATGTGTATGCAGAAAGTATTTTAAAACGTGCTATTTTAGAAGCTAAACATTATGGATATTTGGGTTCTGGTATTTTAGGTAGTGCTTTTAATTTTGATATTACTATACATACTGGTGCAGGTAGATATATTTGTGGTGAAGAGACAGCTTTAATTAATTCTTTAGAAGGATATAGAGCTAATCCACGAATTAAACCTCCATTTCCAGCCTCAATAGGTTTATGGGGTAAACCTACATGTGTAAATAATGTGGAAACTCTATCGAATGTACCATCTATTATTTTACACGGTGCAAATTGGTATAATAATTTATCTAATAGTAAAGATTCTGGTACAAAATTAATGGGTTTTTCGGGTCGAGTGAATAATCCTGGAGTATGGGAAGTTCCTTTTGGTATATCAGCTTATGAATTATTAGAGGATTATGCTCATGGTATGCAACATGGTTTTTTTTTAAAAGCTTGGCAACCTGGTGGAGCAGGAACGGATTTTTTAACTGAGAAAAATATTAATGTAAAAATGGATTTTGATAGTATTGCGCACATTGGTAGTCGTTTTGGTACTGGATTAGTGATGGCAGTTGATCATACAATTAGTATTGTATCTTTAGTATTAAATTTAGAGCGTTTTTTTGCAAAAGAATCGTGTGGATTATGTACTCCTTGCAGAGATGGTTTACCGTGGATTGTAAATATTTTGCAATCTTTTGAAGATAAATCGGCTAGATCAGGTGATATTGAAATTTTAGAAGATTTGTGTTTACAATTAGGTCCTGGAAAAACTGTTTGTGCACATGCACCGGGTGCAATTGAACCATTGCAAAGTGCTATTAAATTGTTTCGAGGTGAATTTGAACAAGGAATTAGTAAACAGAAACCTACTCTTTTTACGCAAAGGATTCAAGAAAATATTTTTCCATTGCATTTATAATTTTTTTTTTATTTAATATTTATTTTGGAATTTTTATTATGGCTATTATTTATATTAACAATGATAAGTATGTTATGGATGACAATAGAAATTTATTACAAAATTGTTTGTCATGTAATATAGATATACCTTATTTTTGTTGGCATCCTGATTTAGGTAGTGCAGGAGTATGTCGGTTATGTGCTGTGAAACAATATAGTAGTGTAGATGATAAATGTGGTAAGATTGTTATGTCTTGTATGACACCTTCGTTACATAATACAATTATTTCTACAGTTGATTCACAAGTATTAAAATTTAGAAAAGGAATAATAGAATTATTAATGACTAATCATCCGCATGATTGCCCTATATGTGAAGAAGGTGGTAATTGTCATTTACAAGATATGACTGTTATGACTAAACATAATTTTAGAAGATATATATATAAAAAGCGCACACACAAGAGTCAATATCTAGGTGATTTTATTTCTCATCAAATGAATCGTTGTATTAGTTGTTATCGATGTGTACGTTATTATAAAGATTATGCTGGTGGAAATGATTTTGGAGTATATGGTATAGGAAATAATGTTTATTTTGGTCGATTTAAAGAAGGGGTATTAGAGAATGAACATTCTGGTAATTTAATTGAGGTTTGCCCAACTGGTGTTTTTACAGATAAACTAAATTCGCATAATTATAACAGAAAATGGGATTTACAGTATTCTCCTAGTATTTGTCAACATTGTAGTATAGGATGTAACATAAATATTGGAGAAAGATATGGTAGAGTTAATAAAGTAGAGAATAGATATCATCCCAATATTAATGGTTATTTTTTATGTGATTTGGGAAGATTTGGTTATGATTATACTAATTTAAAAAATAGAATTAAATATCCTATACAAAAAAAAAATAATTATAGTATTTCTGTTAGTAAAAATGATACTATTATGATTATATCGAAAATATTAAAAAATAACAAAAATGTTATTGGGATAGGATCTAATCGATCTAGTATAGAAAATAATTTTTCTTTACGAGAATTGGTTGGGGTAGAAAATTTTTCTAGTGGAATGTATGATACAGAACATCTATGTATAAAATTGATTATAGAAATTTTAAAAAATAGTGGGATTTATACCCCTACTATCCGTGAAATAGAATCATATGATATTGTTTTAATACTCGGAGAAGATATTACACAAGTTGCTCCAAGAATGGATTTAGCTATTAGGAAATTAAATAAGAATAATCAGCTAGATAGTGATAGTAAAAGTTATATTCCATCTTGGCATAGTGCAGCTTTATTAAATGCATCAAATACCAAGGAAAATTTTATTTATATTTTATATACTCATGAAATGAAATTAAGTAGCATTTCAAATTTTAATTATTACGGTTCTGTACAAGAACAAGAACATTTTGCATGTTCGATAGCAGATTATATTAATAAAAAAAATACATGTATAAAATATTTAAATTCTGATGTAAAAGATCAAGTATGTTTAATATCACAAAAATTATTGTCTTGTAAAAAACCATTAATTATTTCTGGATCTAGTTTAGGTAGTATAAATTTAATAAAATCTGCTGTAAATATTGCGAAAGGATTACAGTATGTGAAAAAAGATGTTGGTTTAGTTTTATTAACTTCGTCTAATAACAGTATTGGTGTAGGTATGATGTCTGATATATCTTTAAATTCTGTTTGTAATAAAGTGCTTAGTAATCAAGTAGATACATTAATAATATTAGAAAATGATTTATATAGGAATGAATTTAAAGGATTAATAGATATTGTATTTGGTAAGTTAAAAAATTTAATTGTTTTAGATAATCATATCAATAAAACTGTTAAAAAAAGCACTTTCTTTATTCCTATTTCAAATTTTTCTGAAGGTTCAGGTACTATTATTAATTATGAAGGACGTGTTCAACGTTTTTTTTCTGTTTTTTCTCCGAAAATATATAATAGTAAAATATGTATTTTAGAAGGTTGGCAATGGTTATATAAAATACTTTTTTATATTAATAATATTGAATATAAAAATATTAATTTAGATTTTATCATACGAGAATATATAAAAAAAATTCCTAATTTTGATAAAATCAAACATATGATTCTTGATTCATCATTTCGTTTTTTTGGTAAAAAAATAGCTCGTTCACATTATAGAATTAGTGGCAGAACATCTATGTTCTCTCATATTAATATACATGAACCAGCACAAAGTACAGATTATAATACTATTTTTTCATTTTCTATGGAAGGTATACAACAACCCCAACAAAATTTTTCTTATTTGCCTTTTGTTTGGTCTCCTGGTTGGAATTCTATACAATCTTGGAATAAATACTTATCAAAAAGTCATATTTATAATTCAGGCATTAGATTATTTAAAACATGTGATATAGATAGAAAATATTTTTTTAATGATATATCTTTCCGTTTTATTTCTAAAGATGAATGGAATATTGTTCCATATTATTTATTATTTGGTAATGAAGAATTAAGTCAAAAATCATCTGTGATAAAAAAAAAATGTATTGTACAGTATGCTTTAATTAGTGTGAAATATCAAAAAATAATAGGATTGCATAAGAAATATTTTATTAAATTTTATTGTTCTGGTCAATTATTTAGGATTTCTGTAAAATTTTCGGATAAATTACCATTAAAACATATAGGGTTACCGGTTGGTAGGTATGGTATACCTAAAAGTTTAATTGGTCAGACTATTCAAAAAATAAGAGGTATAATTTAAAAATTTGATGACATTTTTTTTAAGTAGTATAATGTGTATTCTTAGTTATTGTTTACAACCAATAATTATCGTATTTTTAATAATTTTGTGTGGTGCCATGTTAAGTTTTGTAGAACGAAGAGTGTTAGGGATATTTCAAAATAGATATGGTCCTAACAGAGTTGGATGGAATGGTACATTACAAGTTTTTGCTGATATTATTAAGATGTTATTTAAAGAAGACTGGGTTCCTAGATTTAGTAAATCGTTTATATTTATTATCGCTCCTATTATTTCTTTTATTTCTTTACTTTTAGTATTAGCTTCAATTCCTGTTGGTTGGCATTCTTTGATTATTGATTTAAATATAGGAATTTTGTTTTTTTTAATCATGGCATCTTTATCAGTATATTCAATTTTATTTGCTGGTTGGTCTAGTAATAATAAATATGCTTTATTAGGTGCGATTCGAGCTATAGCTCAAACGCTAAGTTACGAAGTTTTTTTGGGTTTATCTTTTATGGGGGTAGTATCTAAAGCACATTCTTTTAACTTAATTGATATTATATATTCTCAAAAAGGTATATGGAATATCATTCCACAATTTATTGGTTTTTTAATTTTTTTTATTGCTGGATTAGCTTTATGCCATCGTCATCCTTTTGATCAACCCGAAGCGGAACAAGAATTAGCCGATGGATATCATATTGAGTATTCTGGTATGAAATTTGGTCTATTTTTTATTGGACAGTATATTTCTATGATTACTGTATCATCTTTAATAACAGTATTATTTTTAGGAGGATGGTTAGGACCTGTTTTCCCTGGATTAATATGGTTTTTTTTAAAAACTATTTTATTAATAATATTTTTCATTTTAATTCGCGCTTCTTTACCGAGACCTAGATATGATCAAATGTTATATTTTGGTTGGGTGATTGGTTTACCTTTATCATTATTAAACTTATTATTCACTGCTTTTTTTATATTACTTTAGTAATAGGAATTGTATGATTGTAAAAAATATAATTTTAGGTTTTTGGAGTCAATTATTAAGTATTTTTATTACTATTAAACATATGTTTGAGAAACGTGAAACTTTATTATATCCTGATCAACCTATTTATCTTCCCCCAAGATATCGTGGTCGTATAGTATTAACTAAGGACCCGGATGGAATGGATAGATGCGTGGCATGTAATTTATGTTCTGTAGTGTGTCCTGTTGGTTGCATATCTTTACAGAAAGCACAATCTAAATCTGGTAGATGGTTTCCCAAATTTTTTAGAATTAATTTTTCTCGTTGTATTTTTTGTGGTTTATGTGAGGAAGCTTGCCCAACTACTGCAATTCAATTAATACCTGATTTTGAGTTGAGTGATTTTAAAAGACAAGATTTACTATATAATAAAAAAGATTTATCTATTTCCGGTTCTGGAAAAAGTCCTGATTATAATTTTTATAAACAGTGTGGTATATCAGTATTAGGAAGTAATAATAATTCTAGTATTAATGCTACTCCAGTAAATGTGAAAGATTTATTATCTTAGGAAAATATGAAATGTTATCTTTTTTTTATTTTTTTGCTTTTTTTACTATACTGTTTACCATATTATCCATTATACAAGATAATGTGATATATGCTTTATTTTATTTTTCTATTTCTATTTTAACAACATCCATGGTATTTTTTTTATTAGGTAATTATTTTATAGGGTCTTTTCATATCATTATATATTCTGGGGCTATTATAGTATTTTTTATTTTTGTTATTATGATGTTTAATTTAGATAAATATAGTACATGTAATGATAGTGTTGGTAAAAATGTTATTTTTATTCTTTCTTTTTTATCTATGATTACTATGTGTTTGTTATTATGTAAATTGTTTCTTTTTTTAAAAGATAAAGATATTTTTTATACTATTATAAATTTGAAGTTGTTAGGTATTGCTTTATTTGGACCATATATTTTAATAGTTGAATTTATTTCTATCTTACTATTATCGGTTTTAATTACAATTTGTTTAATGGCAAAAAGTGAAAGATTATTAATATCACATACAATCAAAAAGGATATATGATAAATGATTTCTGTCTCTCATATTTTGATATTTTCATTAATATTATTTTTATTAGGTTTTTGGTCTTTAATGATTAATAAAAATATATTGTTTATATTTATTAGTTTAGAAATTATGATAAATTCTATTAGTGTAGCTTTAGTTTGTATTAGTAGTTATTGGAACCATATTGATGGTGCTATATTATATATATTATTAATTACTATATCTGCAATAGAATTAAGTATTAATTTATTATTATTAATACAGTGTTATCAAAAAAAGAATATTTTAAGTATTGATAAATTAAGTGAGATGGTTGGATGAATATTATTTTTTTATTAATTTTATTTCCACTGATAAGTTTTTTTATTTTATATTTTTTAAAACATATTTTATATAAAAAATTCATTGTAATAATTGGTGTTGGATCGATTTTTGCATCTTTTATAATATTTTGCATATTAAGTATATATTTTTTTGATAAATCAAATAGTATTATATATCAAAATTTATGGAATTGGTGGAATCTAGAAAAATTTAAAATAAATTTTTGTTTATTATTGGATAAGTTATCTTTTTCTTTTATAGGTATGATTGTTTTTATTGGATTGTTAGTACACATATTTTCTATTTGGTATATGAAAGATAATATTAATAAATCAAATTTTTTTGCTTTTTTAAATTTGTTTATTTTTAATATGTTGTTATTAATTTTATCAGATAATTTTATTGTTATGTATGTTGGTTGGGAAGGGGTAAGTGTATGTTCTTATTTATTAATTAATTTTTATTATTATAAGAAATATGTTAGTCTTTCTGCTTTTAAAACTTTTTTGATTACTAAAATTGGTGATTTATTTCTTATTTCTGCTATATTGATGTTATATGTGAATTATAATACTTTAAATTTTTATGAAATTCAATTTTTAATTAAAATTCATTTGATTCAGTATACTCCTATTTTAAATTATATAAATATTTTATTATTGTTAGGTTGTATAAGTAAGTCCGCACAAATTCCATTGCAATTATGGCTTCCAACAGCTATGGTTGGTCCTGCTCCTGTATCTGCTTTAATTCATGCCGCTACTATGGTAACTGCAGGTATTTATTTAATAATGCGTAATTATACTTTATTTCTTACAACTCCTTTAATTTTAAATATATCTGGTTTTTTAGGTGCTTTAACATTACTATTTTCTAGTATTTCTGCTATCTTTCAAAGTGATATTAAAAAAATATTAGCATATTCTACCATGAGTCAACTTGGATATATGTTTGTTGTTTTGAGTATTGGGGGTTGGGGTTTAGCTTTATCTCATTTAATTACTCATGCATTTTTTAAAGCATTATTATTTTTATCTGCTGGAACTTTGATTAAATATTGTAAAAATGAACAGAAAATTTTTTATATGGGAAATAATTTATGGAATACATTTCCTTTTATATATTTTTGTTTTGTTATAGGAGGTGCTTCTTTATCTGCTTTTCCAATTATAACATCTGGTTTTTATAGTAAAGGAAATATTTTATTTTATATTTTACAAAAAAAATACTTTATATTTTTTATTATATCTATGTTATCTGCTTTTTTAACTACATTATATATTTTCAGATTAATATTTATTGTTTTTCATACACAATCCAATTTAATACGTAAAAATGTTTCGATAAATTGTATACAATTTATACCATTAATGATTTTAGCTATTTGTTCTACTTATGTGGGTATTTTTTTAATTCCAGATTGTTCCAAATTATATCCTATTTTTTCTTTGGTTGAAAGACATACAAAATTGTATTTAGAAATATTCTCTTCTTTTATAATTATATTTTCTATTTATTTATCTTATTACTTATATGTTATAAAAAAACGTTTTTTTAATAATAATGTACAATATTTTTCTTTATGTTATATAACTAATATTATTAAAAAAGATATTGGTTTATATAGCTTATATAATGTTTTTTTTCCCAAGTTATATATTAAAATAACTAAATATTTTTTTAATAAACCTTTTAATATGTTAAATAAAATGTTATTTTTTATATTTTATAAATTACATTCATTTTTATCATTTTTTGAAGATAGTATATTTATTTTTTATGTTATGATTTTTTTTATTTTTTTATTATTTATGGAATTAATGATTTTTTATATTAATAATACTATTTTGAATATTCATAATCATGTTAAAATTAGTTATTTATAATTTTATATAATTTTATTTTCCAAATGATTAATACATAGGATTTTGCATGTTACTTTTATTGTTCATTCTTTTACCATTATTAAGTATAATGTTATGTTTAACATGTGAATATGTAAATATTAAAATATCTAAATGGATTGCATTAATTACAATGTCTTTAGTTTTTTTTCTTTCTATATTTTTATGGGGTAAATATTTTTATTTTCATAATATTGTATGTAATAAAAATAGTTGGATTGAAGAATTTCAAATACCTTGGATACCTATTTTAGGAATAGAATTTCATTTAGGAATAGATGGATTATCATTGATTATGCTAGTTCTATCTAGTTTTATTGCAGTAATATCTGTTTTATGTTCTTGGGATGAAAGTAAAAATTATTCTGGTTTTTTTTATTCTAGTACATTATTGATTTTTATTGGTACAGTGGGGGTTATACTATCTTTAGATTTATTTTTATTTTTTTGTTTTTGGGAAATTATGTTATTACCTATATATTTTTTAGTGATATTTTGGGGTAATAAAATATATAATAAAAAGGATAAAATATATACTGCTAATAAATTTTTGATTTATACTCAATTATCTAGTTTATTGATGTTATTTTCAATTTTTTTATTATCTTGGAATTGTTATGTTCATACTCATATATTAACTTTTAATTATAATATATTATCTACTATACCTATTTATTTACCTTTAGAATATACAATCATGATAGGTTTTTTTCTCGCTTTTGCAGTTAAAATGCCTATTATTCCGTTTCATAGTTGGTTACCTAATTTGCATAGTAGGTTATTACCATCAGCATCTATAGATTTATTAGGTTTGTCGTTAAAAGTTTCTATATATGGATTGTTGCGATTTAATACTTTATTTTTTAAAGTTTCTTCTATGTATTTTTTTTATAATGCTTTTTTTTTAGGATTATGTACGATATTTTATGCATCATGGATGGCTTTTAATGAAAAAAATATTAAAAAAATAATAGCTTATAGTTCTATTGCTCATATGGGGTTTATGCTAATTGGTATATATTGTGGAGATACATTATCTTTACAAGGTGTAGTGTTACAGATGATTTTTAATACTATTTCTACTTCTGGTTTGTTGGTTTTGTTTGGTCAAATATATAGTCGTTTTAAAATTATGAATATTATGCATATGGGTGGAATATATACTGGAATAAAATGGATTCCAAGTTTTGTATTTTTCTTTTTTTTTACAAATTTAAATTTTCCTGGTACTCCTAATTTTATTGGAGAAGTAATGATATTACTTGGAGTTTTACACAAATCATTAATATTATTTTTACTATTAATGTGTAGTTTATTTTTCCCGGTTATTTATTCATTAAATGTTATACACAGGGTTTTTTATGGTCCATTATTAAATTATGGATTAAAAAAGATTATACAAACTAATTATTTGGAGTTTAGTTTAATTTTTGTATTAATGATTATAACAATTTTGTCAGGTTTATTTCCTGAATATATATTACATACTTATAATATTTTATTAAACAATATTTATTAACAATTTATTATTAAGGTTAGTATACACATGATCATTCCTGTTTATAGAATGATTTCTTTTATTCCATTTATACTTTTAATCACGAGTATTATGGTCATTATGTGCTCGATTATAATTAAGAGAAATCATTTTTTTGTTATGTGCACTACAGTAATTGGATTATTTTTTACTTTGATATCATTATTATTTCTATTGAAATTTCATTCTATACATTTTAATATTTTATTACGGTGTGATTTTTATTCTATTATTTATAGTGTTATGATGGTATTATGCACTTTATATATTAGTATTATTTCTTATTTTTACATTAAAAAATTTTTTTTATATAAAGAAGAGTTTTATGTATTAATTTTATCTTCTCTTTTAGGTGGTTTGTTATTAGTTTTTGCGAATCATATTATTTCTATTTTTGTAGGTTTAGAAGTTATGTCTATACCTACAATTGGGATGATGACATATTCCTTATATTATCAAAAGTGTTTAAATGTTGTATTAAAATATGTTATACTTTCTAGTCTTGCTTCAATTTGTATGTTATTTGGTATAGCAATAATCTATTCTGTATGTGGTAATTTAAGTTTATATAATATTAAAGTTTCTTTTTTGATCAATACTATATATGTGAACCAAATATTATTATTAGGTTTAGCATTGTTTTTATTTCCTTTCTTTTTTAAGCTTGCTTTATTTCCATTTTATTTTTGGGTTTCTAGTATTTATGAAAATATTTCTTCCTTTGTTTTGATATATTTATCCACTGTTATTAAAATATCAATTATTAGTTTATTAATTAAATTATTTGTATATTTTCCGCATCCATGTGCCAATGTTTTATATTTATTTTTAGAAATTATTTCTATATTTTCTATTATTTTTGGAAGTATTATGTCTGTTTTGCAAAAAAATATAAAAAAATTGTTTGGTTATGCATCTATTGTACATATTGGGTATATTTTAATTCCAATTTTTACTATTAATAATTATTTTATTTTGAATAAAGTAATATTGTTGTATTTAATCAATTATGTATTAGGTAATATAGGAATATTTACTATTTTATGTTTATCTAAATTATATTATGATTATAGATTGATAAAATTAAATGATTTATATTTTTATAAAGGTTTTTTTTGGAAACAACCCATACTAAGTATTAGTATGACTATAATTATTTTATCTTTTTTAGGTATTCCGTTTACATTTGGTTTTATTACTAAATTTTATATTATTTTTATATCTGTATTACATAGTTGCTATTTTGCAAATTTAGGTATTTTAATTAGTATGTCATTAGGAATATTTTATTATTTAAAGATTATTTTAAATATATATTCTTTTAATAAGAATATTGTTCATCAAACATTACCTATGATGATGTGTAGAAATATAGAATATTTTATATTGTTTATTGCATTTACTATTTTTGTATTAGGAATATTTCCGCAAATAATATTACATTTTGTATAATATATTTTATTTTTAATTATTTGATTTAATAATTTTATGTATTGTAGGTATATATTTTGAATATGATGAATATATTTTTTGTATGGATATTTTTCTTTTTTGTTATCTCTTTCACTACATTGATTAATTTTTTTTATATAAAAAAATATTTTTCTCAATTAAGTCAATTACAAAAATCTTATTTAAATTATTTTATATGGCTATTATCAACTTGTGTATTTGTTTTTTTATTATGGATATATTTTTTTTATTATTATAATATTTTAATAGCTAATAGAAAAATATTAGATTTTGGTATTAGTTATGTAATTGATCATATTTTATCGTTAGATAATATTTTAATATGGTTTATTTGTTTTGAATATTTTAATATTCCTATTAATTTACAAAATAGAATATTAACATATGGTGTATTAGGTTCATTTATATTAAGATTTTTTTTAATTATGTTGAGCTATTGGTTTTTATTACATTGGAATTGGGTAATTTTTTTATTTAGTTGTATATTATTATTTTCTGGTTTAGAAATGTTATTAATAAAAACGGATAATAATATTACAGATAATATATTTTTAATTTTTATGATGAAATATTTTAATGTTATTAATTCTATTAATTCAGAAAAATTTTTTCTTTATAAAAAGAATATTTTATACATTACTCCTCTTTTTTTAGTATTAGTATTAATTGAATTAAGTGATATATTATTTGCTTTAGATAGTGTTCCTGTTACTTTAACTTTTGTAAAAGATCCATGTATTATTATTACGGCAAATATTTTTTCTATTTTAGCATTGCGTTCCATTTATTTTATTATATTTAATATATTAAATAAGAATTTTTATATTAAATCTATTATTTCTATAATAGTAATGTTAATTTCTGTAAAAATTATGTACGAAAATTATATTTATATTTTAGAAAATAATATATATATATTTATTGCCATAGTACTATTTTTATTTTTAACTTTTAATATTTTAAAAAAATATTTTTTTCGATAATTGATGTCATGTTAGAGATAGGGTAATCATGAAGAGAATTAAATATGATCGCAATACACCTTTTAAATTATGGTTATCTTATATTAATACAATATATCCTCCCTCAGTGGATTTTTCTCTTGAAAGAGTAATATATGTTGCTAAAAAATTGGATGTATTAAATATTCCTTCTTTTATATTTACTGTAACTGGTACTAATGGTAAGGGTAGTACATGTATTACGATTGAACAATTATTTTTACATTCTGGTTATACGGTTGGTTTGTATACTTCGCCTCATTTAATTAATTATTATGAAAGAATTAGGATTAATGGGAAATATATTACTAATTATATTATATATACTACTATGTTTGAAAAAATTGAATTATTAAGAAATAATGTTATATTAACTAATTTTGAATTTATTACACTGACTGCATTATTAATATTTCAAGAATTAAATTTGGATGTGATAATATTAGAAGTTGGAATAGGTGGTAGATTAGATCCAACAAATATTATTAATCCTAATATTGCCGTGATTACAAATATTAATATGGATCATATTCATATTTTAGGAAAAAATAGGAATGATATTGCTTTGGAAAAAGCAGGAATTTTTAGAAAAAATATTTCAGTTATAATAGGAGAGGATAAAATTCCTAATTCTATATATAAATTAGCATATTATTTAAAGAACGATTTATATAGAATAAGATATGAATGGTTTTGGTATATAACAAATAACTGTTGGAATTTATATGATACAAAAGGGAATATATGTAATTTACCCATTTCTAATGTTTTTGTACCAAATGTAGCTTTAGGATTAGAAGCATTTAGAATATCTAATTTTTATTATAATAAAAAAAATATTGTTAAAGCTATAGAAAAAATTTTCATTCCAGGTAGATTACAAACGATTTTATATCATCCATATATAATTGTAGATGTTGCTCATAATCCACACGCTACTTTAGTTTTATATAAACGATTAAAAAATATATTGAGTAAAAGAGAGAATGGAAATATTTATGCAATAATAGGTATGATTCTGAACAAAGATATTAAAAATACTGTTTTTAATTTGTTCGGTATTATTCACCAATGGTATTATACTAGTTTAAAATCTGATAATTCTGTTCATACAGATGTCTTAAAAAAATATTTACCACACAATTCAGTATGTTGTTCGAGTATTGATATTGCATTAGATATATTAATACATAAAGTGAGTGATAAAGATATTATCTTAGTATTTGGTTCTTTTATTGCTGTTTCGGAAGCTGTTGTATATATTCGTACAAAATATATTTTTAATAATATATTGATTAAAAATTAATTATTATTTTTATTTTATTTTACATTTTTTATATTCAAACATAGCTGAAATAGATTCTTCATTACTAATTCTACGAATTGCTTCAGCTAGCATGCTAGATAAAGTTAACGTTCTGACTTTTTTGTTTTGTTGAATTTCTATAGATAAAGGAATAGTATCACATACAATTACTTCGTCTATATATTCTTTGTTTATATTTTCTATAATATTTCCTGAAAAAACTGGGTGTGTAGCATATGCTAGTACTTGATTTGCTCCATGTTGTTTTAATGCTTTTGCTGCTGCACATAGTGTTCCTCCAGTATCAATCATATCATCTATTAAGATACAATCTCTTTTATTAACATCTCCTATTATATTCATAACTTGAGCTACATTATTTCGGGGTCTTCTTTTGTCAATAATAGCCATGTCAGTATCATATAATAATTTTGCAATAGCTCTAGCTCGGACTACTCCTCCGATATCTGGAGAAATAATAATAGGGTCGTGTAATTTACTTTTTAACATATCTTCTAGTAATACGAAACTGCCAAATACATTATCCACAGGAACATCAAAAAATCCTTGTATTTGTTCTGCATGTAAATCCACAGTAAGTACTCTATCTATACCTACATTAGATAAAAAATCTGCTACTATTTTCGCTGTTATTGGTACCCTGGTTGATCTAACTCGGCGATCTTGTCTAGCATATCCAAAGTATGGAATAACAGCAGTTATTCTTCCTGCAGATGCTCTACGTAAAGCATCTATTATTACAGCTAATTCTATAATATTATCATTTGTTGGATAACATGTAGATTGAATAATAAAAATATCATACCCTCTTACATTCTCGTTAATTTTAACACTAATTTCGCCATCACTAAATCTATTTACTGTAGATTTACCGATATTAATATATAATTTATGTGCAATGAGTTCTGCTAATTTTGGAATAGAGTTACCGGAAAATATTTTCATTATAATTATGATTACTCGTAGTTAAAAGGTGAAATAAAATAATATTTATATTTTATATACTATAATAAATTTGTTATATATTCAATGTTATATTGTTAAATAGTTATATGTTATATAAAATACATAATAATATTAAAATTAATATAATAATTTTTTATATTTCATACAATACAAGGAGTTAGGTATTTTGCAAGATTTATTTTTAAAAAAATTACAGATGCTATATATTAGATTTAAAAAAATTGAACAAATATTTAGACATATTACTATTTTGTCTAACAATAGTGTTATGAGTTCTTTATCAAAAGAATATGCTAAATTATCTGACATTATTCAATATTATGTAGAGTGGAAAAAATTAAAAAAAAATATTAAATTAACAAAATTATTACTATATGATGCAGATATTTTAGATTTAGTACAAGATGAATTAACAGTGTTACAAGAAAAAAATATGATATTAGAACGTAAAATAAAACAAATTGTTTTACCGGAAGACCCGGATGATAAAAAGAGTTGTTTTATTGAAATAAGAGCAGCTACTGGGGGGGATGAAGCAGCAATATTTGCTGGTGATTTGTTTAAAATGTATGGTAAATATGCAGAATACCAAAATTGGAATATAAAAATAATGAGTTGTAGTATTGGGGAAAAGGGTGGTTTTAAGGAAATTATTTTAAAAATTACAGGACTAGGTGTATGTGGTAGATTAAAATTTGAATCTGGAGGACATCGCGTACAACGTGTTCCTCAAACAGAGTCTCAGGGTAGAATTCATACTTCAACATGTACAGTAGCAGTAATGCCAGAAGTTCTTGCATGTGAAGATACTATTATTAAATCTTCTGATTTAAAAATAGATACTTTTCGATCTTCTGGAGCTGGAGGACAACATGTTAATACAACTGATTCTGCCATTAGAATTACTCATATTCCAACGGGAACAGTAGTAGAATGTCAAGATGAACGTTCACAACATAAAAATAAGTCTAAGGCATTATCCATTTTATCTGCTCGTATTCATGCTCAAGAAATAAAAAAAAAAAAAATAAAGGATTCTTTTATTAGGAAAAATTTATTAGGTACTGGTGATAGATCGGATAGAAATAGAACTTATAATTTTCCTAAAAATAGAGTAACAGATCATCGTATTAATTTAACTATATATTGTTTACAGGATATATTAAATGGAAATTTAGATATGTTAATAGAACCTATTCTACAAGAATATTATTCCGATCTTCTATTATATTGTCGATAATATTATTATATGAATATAAAAAATTGGTTAAAATATGCTAAATTATTATTATCTTATGATAATTCTGTTTTAGATGCAGAAATTTTACTAAGTTATGTATTAAAAAAGTCTCGAGTATGGATAAAAATATTTGATTGTTTTGTATTAAATAAAGTTCAAATAAATATTTTAAATAATTATTTATATCGTAGAAAAAATTTTGAACCTATTGCTTATATTATTCAAAAAAAAGAATTTTGGTCTTTATCATTTATTGTGTCAAAAAATTCTTTAATACCAAGACCAGAAACTGAAATATTAGTAGAGCAAAGTTTAAATAGATTAGGGAAAACTGGTTATATATTAGACTTAGGTTCAGGTTGTGGTAATATAGCTTTGTCTTTAGCTTTTGAAAAGCCATATTGTAGTGTATTAGGTATTGATTATATTTTAGAATTGATTTTACTCGCTAAAATGAATGCTGTGTGTTTAAATATTAGTAATGCTACTTTTGTACAAGGTAATTGGTTTCAATCTATTAATATGCAATTTAATATAATTGTTAGTAATCCTCCTTATTTAAGTGTCAATCATATGGTAGGTATCAATAAAGAAGTGTCTTTTGAGCCATATTATACATTATTTTCTGGAAGTAATGGTATGAGTGATATTAGTAAGATTATTTATAATGCAAAAAAATATTTATTTTTAAAAGGTTGGTTATTAATTGAGTATGGAATAGGTCAAACGAAAATAATACATAATTTATTTAAAGAAAACGACTTTTATAATATCAGTGTTTATAAAGATTATCATGGTTATAATCGTGTAATAGCTGGTCAAAAAATATATGAGTAAAGTATTTTTTATTATGTGGTTTTATTATATATAACATATTTTATGATATAAAAAATATAAATTTTTTTAAATATTATTTATTTTAAAAATTTTTTATTTTATTTTTTTATTCATGATATATTTTATATTTATAATATAAATTCAATATAGGTATAAAAATGTTAAATGATTTAGTTTTAGTTTTAAATTGTGGTAGTTCTTCTGTACGATTTTCTGTTTTAAATCCTGTAAATGAAGAAGTGTATTTATCTGGTTTAATTGATAAATTATATTTATCTGAATCTTGTATAGAATGGACACGGAAACACGAAAAGAATCGATTAATTATTGGTGATAATGTATCACATTTTGAATCGTTACATTTTTTGATTGAAAATGTTTTTAAAAAATATAGTTATTTACTATCTAATATTACAGCAATTGGGCATCGTGTAGTACATGGTGGTATGAGTTTAAATAAGACGACTATTGTTAATAAAGATGTTATTGAAGAAATTAAAAAAAATATTGTTTTTGCTCCTTTACATAATCCAATTAATTTATTAGGTATTCAAGCTGCGCTTGAATATTTTCCTCATTTATCTAAAAAAAATGTTATTGTTTTAGATACCGCTTTTTATAAAAAAATGCCAGAATCATCATACTTATATGCTATTCCTTATAATTTTTATAAAAAATATAATATCAGACGTTATGGGGCACATGGTATTAGTCATTATTATGTAGTAAAAGAAGCTGCTAAAATTTTAAATATTAATATGAATTGTTTAAATGTTATTTCATGTCACTTGGGTGGTGGTTCCTCTGTGACAGTTTTTCGTAATGGAATATGTGTAGATACTTCTATGGGTTTAACTCCATTGGAAGGGTTAGTTATGGGTACTAGAAGTGGTGATATTGATCCTTCTATAATTTTTTTTCTTAACAATGTTGTTAAAATGAGTATAAATGACATTCAAGATTTATTAATGTATAAATCAGGAATATTAGGGTTAAATAATGGTATTACTAGTGATTTTCGATATGTTGAGCGCAATTATCAGCATGAATTAGGAGCAAATAGAGCAATAAATATTTTTTGTCATAGATTATCAAAATACATTAGTAGTTATACTACTTTATTAAATGGAAAACTAGATGGAATTATTTTTACAGGAGGTATCGGAGCAAATTCTTCCTTAGTGAGACGTATTACTTTATCGAAATTATCGATGTTTGGTATAAAAATTAATAATCAGTTAAATAATATAATGAGTATGGGTAGATGTGGTTTTATTGAGAGATATAATACTATTCCATTGTTAGTAATTCCTACAAATGAAGAATTAGTTATTGCAAAACAAACTATTAAAATATTAAAAGAATTTTAAAATAAGTCTTTTTATTAACCTCCTTATATATAAAGGTGTATTGTGATACGTACAATTATATTAGTTCCTTTAGCAGATAGTGTTGGGCTTACAACATTAAGTGTAAGTTTAGTAAATTTATTTAAATATGATAATCTAAAAGTTTTATTTTTGGATCCGTTTTATTCTTTTGACCATACCGATAACCATGGAGGAGATACTTGTTTTATTTTACAAAAATATTATTCTATTCCTTGTATTCAGTTGAGTAAAAAAATACAAAAAAAATTTTTTATAGAATCAGAGAAAGAAAAATTTGTTATAGAAAATACGATGGATTTATATGATAAATACAAAAAATCATATGATATTATTTTTATAGAGGGTATAAAAAATCATGACAAAGGATGTTATATACATGATATAAACTTACAATTAGCTCAACATTTAAATGCTGAAATAATTTTTTATACTTCTAATCAAAATATTATTAATATCCCATTAAGTAATTTTTTTTCTAGTAATTATACATATTTATTTAGTAAGATTATAGGAATTATTATTAATAATATTTCGTTTGATATTTTTAAAACATGTATGAATAGTTCTGAAAATAGAATTATTACGAAATATAATGTAAAAAAATATATTCATAGAAAATATGAAAATATTAATATAATAGCAAATATTCCTTATAATAAAAATTTATTTTCTATATCTAAGCATATATTATTTAAAAATTTATACATAGAATCTGTAAATATAAATGATTCTGTTGATTGTGTAGTACATGCATGCATGTTATATAATGATTTGTTTTTTGTTAAAAACACTAAATATAATGGAGTTATGCTAATTATTTCATTTCCTACTTTTATTAAAAAATATAATAATATATTTTTTTATATTGTACAATATTATTGTTTTCAATCTATTTTATTTACAAATGTTACTGTATTAGATATTAATAAAATAAAAGAAATTATATATAATTATAAAATTGATATACCTATTTTTTATTCCTTTTTAAAAGAAGAATTGATTATTTTGTTGCTTAAACAATTAAAATTGAATATTATACAAAACAATCAATCACAAATTAGTCATTTAATAAAATATTGTTTAAAATATATAAATAAAAAATTAATTTTTTCCTATAAATATCATAACTCACAGAATGATATTAGTATAGTATCACCTATTTTTTTTAAAAATAGTATAATAGCGAAAGCTAAAAAAAATGTAAATTGTATATTGTTACCAGAAGGGCAGGATCCAAGAATAATAGAAGCAGCATCCATTGTAAATAAATTAGGTATAGCTAAATGTATATTATTAGGTGATCCGCACATAATATTTTCAATAGCGAGAGAAAAAAATATTTTAATTTTAGATAATATGATTATTAATCCAATCAAAATATGTGATAATTATATTAATTTATTATTTTTATTAAGAAAACATAAAGGGATGACTAAAGATTTAGCAAAATTATATGTTAAAAATAATTTAGTTCTTGGTACTTTAATGTTACATGCGAACGATGTTGATGGTATGGTATGTGGTGTCAATTATTCTAGTGCAGATGTTTTACGTACTGCTTTTCAAATTATTGGAGTAAATAAAGAAAATAGTAATAATGATTTTTTAGTTTCTTCTATTTTTTTTATGTTATTAAAACATAAAGTATTAATATATTCTGATTGTGCAATAAATATTAACCCCGATGCTATGCAATTATGTAATATTGCTATTTCTTCTGCTAATTTAGCTAATTTATTTAATATTAATCCAAGAATTGCCATGTTATCTTATTCTACTGGATCTTCTGGTTGTGGAGATAGTATCGATAAAGTACGTACAGCAACAAAGTTAGTTAAAAAAATTAGACCAGATTTAATCATTGATGGTCCAATTCAATATGATGCTTCTGTTAATACTTTTATTTCTAATGTTAAATTGCCTAATTCTAATTTACGAGGTAATGCAAATGTATTTATATTCCCAGATTTAAACTCTGGAAATATTACATATAAAGCTGTACAACAAACATCAAATACCATTTCTATCGGTCCTATTTTACAAGGTTTACGTAAACCAATTAATGATTTATCGCGTGGTTCCACGGTACAAGATATTATATATACTATTGCTATTACATCGATTCAATCTAATTAGAATAATATATAATTAATGAATGATTGTAATGTTACTATTAATTATACAACAACAGGGTAGTATGTATTTTTTTTTTATTACCGCTATAATGTTTTTGTGAAAATATGTAATCTGACCTTTTATTAATTTTACACGACATGTACCACAATATCCATTTTGACATTCATAATTTATATGTACTTTATGTAATATCAAAATCTTCAGAAGAGAGATGGTGTTATTTTTTTTTTTAATGTGAATTTTTTTATTATTAAAGATAATTTGATAATATTTTTTATTATATTTTAAATTTTTTAAATTCATTTTTTTTTATTTCGGAATCGATTTGTCCTACTAAATATGAACTAATTTCAGTTTCTTGTGGAGCAACTTGAACGTTATCTGATGCTAACCAATGATTAATCCATGGAATTGGATTAGTTGTTTTTTTAAAAATTGGTGGTAAGTCAATTGCTTCCATTCTAATATTAGTAATATATTCTATATATTGGAATAGTATATTTTTATTTAATCCTAACAATGAACCATTTTTAAATAAATATTCAGCCCATTTTTTTTCTTGTTGAGCTGCTTGTCTAAATAAATTTATTGATTCTGTAGTACAATTTTGTATAATTTTTATCATATCTGAATCATTTTCATAATTTTTTAAAATATTTATAATGTGTTGTGTGCCGGTGAGATGTAATAATTCATCTCTAGCAATTAATCGAATAATTTTTGCATTTCCTTCCATTAATTTTCTTTCAGCAAATGCAAAAGAACAAGCGAAACTAACATAAAATCTTATAGATTCTAGTACATTCACATTAATTAAACAGAGATATAATGCTTTTTTTAGAGTTTTAAGATTAACTTGAATAGTTTTATTTGGATGAATTTGATAAGTACCGCTTCCTAAAATATGCCAATATTCTATCATAGTAATTAAAATATCATAATAATAACAAATATCTTGAGCTCTTTCACATATGTTTTTGTTAGAAATAATATTATCAAAAATAATTGATGGAGAATTAATAATATTTCTTATAATATGTGTATAAGATCTGGAATGAATAGTTTCTGAAAATGACCATGTTTCAATCCAAGTTTCTAATTCTGGAATAGATATTATGGGTAGAAATGCAATATTCGGACTTCTTCCCTGTATGGAATCTAATAATGTTTGATATTTTAAATTACTAATAAATATATGTTGTTCTTGTTGTGATAGTTTTTGAAAATCAATTCTATCTTTTGATAAGTCAATTTCTTCAGGTCTCCAAAAAAATGATAGTTGTTTTTCTATTAAACGTTCAAAAATTATATATTTTTGTTGATCATAACGAGAAATATTGACCGGTTGTCCAAAAAACATTGGTTCTTTTAATTGATTATTATTTGTTCTAGAAAAAGTAGTATATGTCATATATGCGCCCAAAGATACGATTTTATATATATTATATAATTAATTTATAATATACAAGTTCCTTGATTACAATTATGGTTTTTTTGATACATATTAATATTATTTTCTAATTCTTGTGATCCGTCTCTTGTATTTTGATAATATAGTGTTTTTATTCCTAATGAGTATGCTGTTAATAAATCTTGTAATAGTACTTTGATGGGTATTTTATTATTAGGAAATTTTTTAGGATCATAGTTTGTATTTGTTGAGATAGATTGATCAATAAATTTTTGCATAATTCCAATTAAATTTAAATATCCCTTATTATTTGGAATGTTCCATAAAAGTTCATATTTTGACTTTAATTTTTCATATTCTGGTAATACTTGTTTCAGCATACCATCTTTTGATGCTTTAACAGTGATATATCCTCTTGGTGGTTCAATACCATTTGTTGCATTAGAAATTTGAGACGATGTTTCTGATGGCATAATTGCTGACAATGTGGAGTTTCTTAATCCATATTTTTTTATTTTATGTCTTAATCTATCCCAGTTTAAATGTAATGGTTCGTTACAGATAAAATCTATACTATTTTTGTAAGTATCAATTGGTAAAATACCATTAAAGTAATTTGTTTGATTAAATAATAAACAAGGACCTTTTTCTTTTGATAACATACATGATGCATGTAATAAGTAATACTGTATATATTCAAATGTTTTATGTGTTAAATTATTTGCACTTCCATCGGAATATTTTACATTATTTTTTGCAAGATAATATGCAAAATTAATTACTCCTATTCCTAAAGGGCGGCGATTTTTTGCTCCTTTTTTTGCTGCTATTATAGGATAAGATTGATAATCAATAATTTCATCTAATGCTCGAACCAATAAATTAGATAATTCTTTTAATTCTGTTAAATTATTTATACAACCTAAATTAAATGCAGAGAGTATACATAATGCTATTTCTCCATTAGTATCATGCAAATCATTTATGGGATTGGTTGGTAAAGTAATTTCTAAACATAAATTGGATTGTTTAATAGGTGCTATTTTTGGATTAAACGCGCTATGTGTATTACAATGATCAACATTTTGTATATAAATTCTTCCAGTGGATGTTCTTTCTTGCATGATTAATGAAAATAAATCAATAGCTTTAATTTTTTTTTTTCTAATATTTTTATTTTTTTCATATTGAATATATAATTTTTTAAATTTTTTTTGATCAGAAAAAAAAGAATGATATAGTAAAGGAACATCAGACGGGCTAAATAAGGTTATGTATTGTTGATTCATCATTCTTTTATACATTAATTTATTAATTTGTATTCCATAATCTACATGTCTTACTCTGTTTTCCTCTATACCTCTATTATTTTTTAACACAACTAAACTTTCTACTTCAAAATGCCAAATTGGGTAAAATAATGTTGCTGCTCCACCTCGCACTCCTCCTTGTGAACATGATTTTACTGCTGTTTGAAAATGTTTATAAAATGGTATACATCCCGTATGAAAATGTTCCCCATTACGTATAGGGCTACCTATGGCTCGAATTTTACCTACATTTAACCCAATTCCCGCTCTTTGTGATATATATTTTACTATAGAACTAGTTGTTGCATTAATTGAATCTAAACTATCTTCGCATTCAATTAAAACACATGAGCTAAATTGTTTAGTTGGAGTGCGTACTCCAGACATAATAGGAGTGGGCAAAGAAATTTTAAAAGTAGAAATAGAATGATAAAATTTTTGAATATATTGCATTCTAATTTTATTAGTATATTTACAGAATAAGCAAGCTGAAATTAACATGTATAAAAATTGTGGACTTTCGTATATTTTTCCGTTTGTTCTATTTTGTATTAAATATTTTCCTTCTAATTGTTTGACACCTGCATACGAAAAATTCATGTCTCTATTGTGATCAATTATTTTGTCCATTTGATCAAATTCTTCTTTAGAGTAACTTATCAGTAAATTGTGATCATATTTTTTTAATTGTATCATTTTTTTTACGTGTTGGTACAAAGTTGGCGGTTTAAACTGACCGTATGCTGTCTTGCGAATATGAAATATACATAACCTAGATGCGATATATTGATAATTTGGATATTTTGTAGAAATCAAATTGGCTGCAGATTTAATAATGATATTATGAATGGTAGTTGTTTTTATTCCATGATAAAATTCTATTTTAGAATTTTTTATAATTTTAGAAATAGATATATTATTTAAATTGTGTGCAGACCAAGATAATATTTTTTTTATTTTTGTAAAATTAATATTTTCTTTTTTACCATTTCTTTTTGTTACTAATAAAATTTTATTCATTCTTCAAACCTAAATATATATTATTTTAATTTATTTGTATTAATATAATATATTAATATTATTTTTAGAAAATTTTTGTATTCCTACTACTTTTTCGTTTTTCATAGTTCGTATTAAAATAACACCTTGTGTATTTCTACCTAATATTCTAATTTCGGATACAAGGATTCTGACTAGTGTACCGGCATCAGTAATAATAATAATATGGTCATTTTCTACAACTTGTATTGCGCTTATCATAACACTATTTTTTTTAGTAATTTTAATAGATCTAACCCCTTTCGTTGCTCTCGATTTAATTGGAAAATTTTTAATTTGTGTTCTTTTTCCATAACCATTTTCTGTAATGGTTAATATTTCTCCTTTTTCTTGTGGTATAAGTAATGAGACAACTGTATCATTCTGATTAATATTAATTCCACGTATTCCATATGTTGTTCTTCCGGTATTTCTAATTTCTTTTTCTGAAAAATGTACTACTTTTCCTTGTTTACTAAATAACATGATATTGTTTTTTCCATTAGTTAATGCTACTCCTATGAGTTCGTCATCTTTTTTTAAACGAATGGCTATTATTCCAGTTAATCTTGGTTTTTTAAATGTATTTAGTAATGTTTTTTTTACAATACCTTGAGCTGTTGCCATTAATATATTTTTATTTATTGTAGATTGTCTTAAACTTAAAATATTTGTAATTCTTTCGTTTTTACTAATTGGGATAAAATTGATGATAGGTTTACCTCGTGCGTGTCTACTTGATTCTGGTAATTGATACACTTTTATTTTATATAAAATTCCTTTATTAGAAAAACATAGTATTGTATCATGTGTATTAGTTATTAATAATGTTTCTATACAATCTGTTTCTTTAGTTTTGGCAGCTGATTTACCTTTTCCCCCTCTGTGTTGTGTTTCATAATCTGAAAGAGGTTGATATTTTACATAACCTGAATGCGATAGAGTAACTACTACGTCTTCTTGCGTTATCATATCTTGCATATCAATTGTAGTATTATCCGTAATAATTTCTGTTCTTCGTACATCTCCAAATTTATTTTGTATAATTTTTAATTCATTTTTTATAATATCTAATATATCATTTCTATTATCTAGTATTTTAGATAGTGATTGTATTGTTTTTAATACATGATGGTATTTTGTTAAAATTTTATGATACTCTAAGTGAGTTAATTTATGTAATTTTAAATTTAAAATAGATTGTATTTGTTTTTTACTTAATTTATAATTAGATTTATCAGTGTATATATTTGTATTATTTATATCTTGTTTATTATATTTATGTATTTGTTCTCTATGGAATAATTCTTTACTGATATTCCATTGTTTATTTAGTAAATGTTTCTGAGCTAAATTTTTGGTTTCAGATTTTTTAATTACATCAATAATATAATCAATGTTTTTTAATGCTATGGTTAGTCCTTGTAATATATGTGCCTTTTTTTTAGCATGTTGTAAATCAAATGAAATACGTTTAGTAATGATACTTTCTCGGTGTAATAAAAAATATTTTAATATCTTTTTTAAAGACATAATTTGTGGTTTACCATTTTTTAAAGCAACCATATTAATACCAAAAGAAATTTGCATTTGAGTTAGTGTATATAATTGATTTAATAATATTTCATGTATGGTATCTTTTTTAATTTCTATTACAATTCTCATACCATCTTTATCAGATTCATCTCTTAAAGCATGAATACCTTCTATTTTTTTTTCTTTTACTAGTTCTGCTATTTTTGCTATTAAAATAGATTTGTTTACTTGATATGGTAATTCATGTATTATAATTGATGTACGTTTATTTTTATTATTGATTTCAATTTGATATTTTGCTTTAATATAAATTGTTCCTTTTCCATTTTGGTATGCAGTTTTAATTCCTTGTATACCATTTATTATACCTGCTGTTGGGAAGTCAGGACCTGGTATATATTTCATTAGTTTTTTTAATGAAATTTTGTTATTATCTATATAGGCTAAGCATGCATTGATAACTTCATTTAAATTATGAGGAGGTATATTTGTTGCCATTCCTACTGCTATTCCAGATGATCCATTAATTAGTAAATTAGGTATTTTAGTTGGTAATATTTCAGGTATTTTTTCTGTTTCATCATAATTATATATAAAATTAACTGTATTTTTTTCTAAATCTTCTAGCAATTCACATGCTATTTTAGACATTTTTATTTCTGTATATCGCATAGCAGCTGCTGGATCACCATCAATTGAACCAAAATTACCTTGTCCATTAATTAAGGGGTATCTTAAAGAAAAGGGTTGAGCCATACGTACTATAGATTCATATACTGCTGCATCTCCATGGGGATGATATTTTCCAATGACATCTCCTACTATCCTAGCAGATTTTTTGTATGGTTTTTCCCATGTATTTCCTAAAATTTTCATAGCAAATAATATTCTTCTATGTACTGGTTTTAAACCATCTCGAACATCCGGTAAAGCTCTACCAACAATTACGGACATGGCATAATCTAAATAAGAAGATTTTAATTCTTCTTCTATATCTATTTGTATAATGTTATTATGAATATTTTTCATATATTTTATCTCTAAAAATTTTTAGGTTATATTTTTTAGAATTGTATTAAATTATTATATAATAGTTATTATTTTACTATATAATAATTATTTATTATATTAATTATTTTTAAATATTTATATTTATACTATAATTATATTATTAATTATTATTACTTTGGTAATTCATATATGCATGATTCAGAGAAATTATTAATCAAAGATCTATTTAATAGATTATTAGAATCAGAAAGTAAATTGCCTAATAAAGATAGACGTGCTGAAGAATTAATTTATAGTATGCTAAGAAAACAAAATAATTCCCCATATTATATGGTACAAACTATATTAATACAGGATGTAATAATAAAAGAATTAAATAATAAAATTACAACATTAAAGAAGAAAATGAATAGTATTCGAGAAAATGATTCTACTTTTTTATCAAATTATTTAAAATCAAGTATTCTATCAAAAAATCAAGAATCTAACAAAGCAAGTAATAAATTTAACGTTGCACCTAATATGAATGAGACAAATAAACCTGTTTCTAATAGAAATAGGAATACTTCACAACGTGAAATAATATCTTCTACTTCTAATCGGGGTGGTATATCAAGTTTTTTTAGTAGTGCTTTGCAAACAGCTGCTGGTGTGGCTGGAGGTATGGTGGCTGGTAATATATTAACAGACTTTTTACATAGTAAAATGCATAATAATGAAATTGTAGATCATTCTGATTCTGATAATAATATTACTTCTACAGATCATGAGAATCATAAGCATCATGAGCATCATGAGAATCATGAGAATCATGAGAACCATAAAAATCATGAAGAGAGAGAGGATAATCAAGATCATCAAGATCATCACAATCACCAAGGTCATCAAGTTCATGAGGGTAATCGGGATCATACAGACCATGAGTCTCATGAAGAAAATGAGGATCATCACGATCACGAGGATTCTGTAAATAATATGGAAAATCATACAAATAATTTAGATAGTCAAGATAATCAAACATCATACCAAAATGATTTAGACAATACTACTGAATATTTTGATTATGAAGATCATAGTATAGAGCATTCAGATGATTTTGATAATACTTATTTTTAAGCATTGTTAAAAAATACATTCACTTATACTTGTTCGTTATAATTGTTTGAAAAATCCAGCACAATGTTATATGCTGGATTTTTTAACTTATTAAGTTAATTATTATAATAATTAATTAATCCTTTTTGAGAAGGATGCATAGATGGTTTTCCTGGTTTCCAATTTGCAGGACATACTTCTCCTTGTGTTTCGTATAATTGAATAGAATCTATCATTCTTATCATATCTTGAATGTTTCTTCCAAACGGTAGATCATTAACCACTTCATGTCTAATAATCCATTTTTTATCAATTAAAAATGATGCTCGGAGTGCAACACCTATTTCTGGGTGCATAATATTATATGCATCTTGTATTTCTCCTTTTATATCTGATATTAAAGGATATTGAATATTTCCTATGCCTCCATCTTTTATAGATATATTTTTCCAAGCTTGATGTACAAATATAGAGTCTTTAGAAATACCTATTATTTCTGTATTTCTGTTTTTAAATTCTTGGTATAACTTATTAAAAGCAATGATTTCTGTTGGACAGACAAATGTAAAATCCATAGGCCAGAAAAATAATACTACTAATTTATTTTTTATATCTTTTTTTAAATTAAAATGATCAATTATAGTACCATCATGTAAAATTGCTGGTGCTATAAAATTAGGAGCATTTTGAGTTACTAAACTCATTTTATTTTCCTTATATATTGTGATATTATTTTCATTAATATTATAATAATTGATATTATATATTTTGTTTGGTATTATTTATATTGAGTATAAATATTGTGAATACTATGATTTTAACTTGGAAAGATATTTTCATAAAGGAAAAGAAAATATTAATAGATATTTTAATGAAAGTAGCTAAAGAAAGATTAAAAAATGTTATTTTTCCTGATCACAATTTAGTTTTTAATGCTTTTCGTATGACTTTATTTCATAAAATTAAAGTTGTTATTATTGGTCAAGATCCGTATTATAAGCCTAATCAGGCTGACGGGTTAGCATTTTCAGTACAACCTCATTGTATTATTCCACCTTCTTTAAGAAATATATATACAGAAATTATTAGAGATTTGGGTTTATCAAAAAACCATTTTTCTCATGGTTGTTTATTTAATTGGGCAAAACAAGGTATTTTATTATTAAATAACGTTTTAACAGTAGAATATAATAAGCCTCGATCTCATTTATTTTTAGGTTGGGAAAAATTTACTAATAGTATTATTCATTATATTAATAAATATTTATACAATGTTATTTTTATATTATGGGGTGGGGATGCAAAAAAAAAAATGTATTTCATAGATCAAACAAAACATTATGTTTTACATTCTTCTCATCCTTCTCCATTATCTGCGCATATTAGTTTTGTTGGTTGTAAACATTTTTCCCAAGTAAATAAATTATTACTTGATCACAAAAAAAAAATTATTTATTGGTAATGATGTGAAATATTTTATACTATATGGGTTATTTTTTTTTTTTAAATTTATTAAAAGTATCGCATATAGATTTTTTAATTAATTTAATTCCTTGGATTGTCGATTTTATATTTTCAATATTTTTGTGATCTTGGTTTAGGATATTATCAAATTCATGTATTATTTTTAATAATTCATTTAAAAAGTTTTTTAAATTTATTTTTTTTATATTTTTTATTTCTTGTGCATATTTTTTTTTAAAATTTTCTATATTAGCTTGAGTTCTTAATTCAATATCTTGTTTTTTTTTTTTTAACTTTTTTAGTTGTATTTGTAATTTTTGCTCTTGTGTATTATATTTATTAGTATGAAATTCTTTTACATTATTGTTCATATTTTATTTTATTTATACTATTAATAATACTTTTATTATAAAGATTTTATTAGTTTATTCAATAACATATAATATATTTTATAATTTTAATTTGAAATTATGCTTAATGTATGATAATGAATATAAATTTTAAATCTATTGCTATTTTAGGTTGCCCAAGATATTCTAGTTCTTTTTTAACTCATGTTATTTTATATAATTGGTTACTAAAAAGAGGATATCAAGTTTTTATTGAAAGGAGTATTGTAAAATATTTAAGTATAAAAAATGTACATATTGCTACTCATCAACAAATTGGGGAAAGATGTGATTTAGCAATAGTTATTGGTGGTGATGGAAATATGTTGTATATTTCTAGAATTTTATCATACTATTCTATAAAGATTATTGGTATTAATCGTGGTAATTTAGGATTCTTAACAGATTTAAACCACGATAACATGTTATTAATATTATCTGATATTTTATCTGGTAAATTTTATATAGAAAATAGATTTTTATTAGAATTAAGAATATTAAATAATCAAATTAATCAAAATAGCTTGGCTTTAAATGAAGTTGTTGTACATCCTGTATATTCTTCGAATACAGTAGAATTTTCTGTTTATATTAATAAAAGATTTGCATTATATCAACGTTCAGATGGATTAATTATTTCTACACCTACTGGTTCTACTGGATATTCTTTATCAGCTGGAGGACCAATTTTATCTTCAGATGTAGATGGTATGATGATTTTATCAATGTTCCCACATACTTTATCTTCTAGACCAATTATTGTAAATAGTAATAGTTTAATTATGTTAAAAGTATTTAATATAGGTAAGACTAATGTTAGTTGTGATGGAAACATAATATTTTCTATTGATAATAAAACTAAGATTTTTATTTATAAAAGTAAATATTATATTCGTTTTATTCATCATATAAAATATAGTTATTTAAATGTTTTACATTCAAAATTACATTGGGCAAAAAATTTGTTTTGAAATTTAATATAATTTAAAAATATTTGTTTGATGATTGTTTTGCAAATTATTGATAATCAATATTATTTATACGCTTGGAGCTGGCGGGATTTGAACCCGCGTCCAAAATATTTCAAACTATAGTACTACATGCTTATTCTTTTATTTATTTCAGTACTGTAGTATAAAGAAAATACTATTTTCATACTTATCTCATTTTTATTAAATCATATAAATTATGAGAAAATTTATTATGAAGTTTTCTTTTTTTGACCTTTTATAACTTCATTCTTATAAAGAATAATAAGAATTAAAAGGGCTTTATTAGTTTATTAAGCTGCTAAAGCGTATTTTTCTTCTTTTCCGTTTATTCAATTACGGTTTTTATCGAGGCAACCGTACCTCGGCATGCACTATATGTTTTCAAAAATTTTGTCGAATCCAAGATCAGCCCCTGGTTGTGATTCTTTTAAATATATTATAATATATAATAGTATTTTAAGACAATATATTTAAATAAAATAATTTATTATATAATATAATATATAATATTATTATCAGTTTTACTATTATGTATATTATAAGGTTTGATATGGATATATTAAAAAAAATTCAAAAACAAATTCAAGATAATTCTATATTAATTTATATGAAAGGATCTCCTGATTCCCCTAGTTGTGGATTTTCTGCTAGAGCTGTACAAGCAATTAAATCTTTCAATGTAAAATTTGCTTATATTGATGTTTTACAACATGAAGATATTCGTTCTGCTCTACCTAAGTATGCAAATTGGCCAACTTTCCCTCAATTATGGGTAAATGGAGAATTGATAGGAGGTTGTGACATTATATTAAAAATGTTTAAAAGTGGTGAATTAAAAAATATTTTATTGAAAATATAAAGAAATATAAATTAGATTATTATGTTAGTATAAATATTAATCTAATTATATATTAGTTATATTATTTTTTACATTATATTTTTTGTAATTATTGGATAATTTACAAAATAAATAAGCTGTTTTTTTTGCATCATATATCGCAGAATGAGCTTTTTTATTGTTAAATTTAATTCCAATAGATTGACATGCTTTGGATAATACAGTTTGTCCAAGAATTAATCCACTTAAAGTAGCTGTATCAAATATGACAAATGGATGAAATGGATGTTTTATTTTATTTCTTTGAGATATTTGAATAATAAACTTGTGATCAAAGGTTGCATTATGAGCTACAATGACACTTTTACTACATTCATGGTGTTTTATTTCTTTTTTAATAATATCAAAAATATATTGTAATGCTTGTTTTTCTTGTATTGGTTGTCGGAGGATATTAAATGGGTCTATTTTATTAAAAATTAATGCTTTTTTTGTTAAATATGATTCTGTAAATGGTTTAATATGAAAATGAATAATATTTTTTATTTTTAAAAATCCATTATTATTCATTGTTAATGTTATAACTGCAATTTCAAGTATAGAGTGTATTGTATGATTTAAACCAGTTGTTTCAATATCTATAATAACTGGATAAAATTTTCTAAATCTATTTTTTAAAAAATAAAAATTTTTTTTCATTATATATTATATTATATTAAATTGTATATTGTATATTTTTTTATACATTGTAGAATAAATTATAATATTATATTATTTATATATAAATATAAGAGTAATAAAATATCATTTTATAAAATATATTTTAAATATATTATATTTAATATTATCTATGTTTTTTTATATAAAATACTATTTTTTTATAATTCATTTAATGAAATATTATAGTACATAATATTTTATAATATATATAATATTATTAATTTTCTTTTGATATAATTAATTTTATATATTTAATATATAATAAAATTGTATATTGAAAAATTATATTATAAAAATATTTTTTTAATTTGTTTGTATAATATACAATATATATAAAATATTTTAAGGTATAAATATGGCTTTTAAATGTGGTATTATTGGTTTACCTAATGTAGGGAAGTCTACTCTATTTAATGCTTTAACTAAATCAAATATATCAGCACAAAATTTTCCATTCTG
Organism: Buchnera aphidicola (Pterocallis alni); assembly: GCF_964059075.1. Lineage (NCBI taxonomy): Bacteria > Pseudomonadati > Pseudomonadota > Gammaproteobacteria > Enterobacterales > Erwiniaceae > Buchnera > Buchnera aphidicola. Next base: position 149,445 of record NZ_OZ060377.1, read on the forward strand.
TACTATTAATCCCAATATTGGTATGGCTCCTGTGTATGATTTTAGGTTATATGAAATAGCAAAAATTCTTGATCCAAATAATATTAAAATGACTTATATGGAATTTGTTGATATTGCAGGATTAGTAAAAGGAGCTTCTGAAGGATTAGGTTTAGGAAACAAATTTTTAAGTAATATCAAGGAAGTAGATTTGGTGATTCATGTTATTCGATGTTTTGAAAACAAAGAGATTATACATGTTCATGATATTATAAAACCGGATTATGATATTAAAATTATTAATACTGAATTAATTTTATCTGATTTAATGAATTGTGAGCGTGAATTATTAAGATTAAAAAATATTAATAATAAAAATTTATTAGATATATCTAAGATAAATATTTTACAAAGGATATTTTTACATTTACAAAATGATAAATTATTAACAGCATTGCCATTACGTTTAGAAGAATTAAATTTGATTAATTATATGAATTTTATTACTTTAAAGCCTATGATATATGTTGCTAATATATGTAGTGATTATTTGAAAAATTTTTATTTAGTAGATATATTAAATTTTTTTAAACACGAACATATTACTTGTATCCCGATAGATATTTATACTACATATACAAATACATTAAATCAATCTACAAATGATAATATTTTAAATATAATATTGCATAATAAGAATAATCCATTATATAAAATAGTTAAATTAGGTTATGATTTATTACAGTTGCATACATTTTTCACAGTTGGAAAAAAAGAAGTACGTGCTTGGACCATTAAAAAAGGTGCTACTAGTGTTCACGCAGCTAGTAAGATACATACTGATTTTAGTAGAGGATTTATTCGAGCTAAAGTTATTGCTTATGCAGATTTTTTAAAATTTGGTAGTAAAAATAAAGTTCAAGCTTGTGGAAAATTGAGATTAGAAGGAAAGAAATATATAGTACAAGATGGAGATATTATGGAGTTTTTATTTAATATTTAATATATTTTAGAGAAGTATATATTTTCTTCTCTAAAACTATATTATAAATTTATAGTATTAAAATTTTTTTTAATTCTTTAAAGTTTGGTTTTAACATTCTAGATAAAATAGGTCGTTTGGATGGTATGTATAATTCTTTAGGTAAATCGATATTAATGTTTAATATTTTATCAATTATATTTTTAAATTTTGCAGGATGCGCTGTTCCTAGGAACAATCCAAATTCATCGTCTCGTATTTGATCGTTTAGTAATTTATATGCTATTGCTGCGTGTGGTTCAGAAATATAACCTATTTTTTTTAAATGTAGTAAATTTTTACAAGTAATTTCATCTGAAACACTACCAAATCCCAAATCATTTAAATTCCATTTTTTACGGTGGAATAATTCTTCTACTCTAGGCCAATTATTAGGTCTACTAATATCCATAGCATTAGAAATAGTTGATATACAATTATGCGGATTCCACTTTCCTGTTTTTAAAAATCTAGGGACAGTATCATTTGAATTAGTAGCAGCAATAAATGACTTAATTGGTAAACCCATAGATTTTGCTAATAATCCAGCTGTTAAATTACCAAAATTACCACAAGGTACGGAAATAATTAAATTTTTATAGTTTTTTTTTGTTATCAAGGAATATGATTCAAAAAAGTAACAAACTTGTGCTAATAATCTACTAATATTAATTGAATTAGCAGAATTAAGACCTATTTTATTTTTTAGTCTATCATCATTAAAAGCTTGTTTAACAAGTTTTTGACATTGATCAAAACTTCCATCGATAGCAATAGTAGTAATATTTTCTCCTAGTGTACAAAATAGAGTTTCTTGTAATTTACTAATTTTACCTTTAGGATACAATATTATTACTCTTACATTTTTAGATTTATAAAAAGCATGTGCTACCGCTGCTCCTGTATCTCCTGATGTTGCAGTAAGTATTGTAACAGTATGATTATTTTTATTTAAATGTTCTATTATTTGAGCCATGAATCGTGCTCCAAAATCTTTAAATGCAAGAGTTGGGCCGTGAAATAATTCACAACAGGCAATATTAGAAGTTACTGGATTAATTTTAGGACCAGGAAAAGAAAAAGCTTTTTTAACATATATTTCTAAATATTCTACAGGTATTTCTTCTCCTATTAACATAGATAATATTTTTATACTTCTATCTAAAAAATTCATTTGTATCATATTATTTATATTTTCTTTTTTTAAGATAGGCAAATTTGTTGGGAAAAATAATCCTTGATTTTGCCCTAATCCCATTTGTACTGCTTGTAAGAAGCTGACTATTTCATTTTTATTTTTTAAATTATATAATTTCATATTAATTATATTCCTATATTTCTAGCACCGATGGTATCTGGTATACATATATGTACAAAACCATATTTATTCTTTATGTAATTTTTTATTAACCATTGACATATTGTATGTGCTGTTATTTCATTATTACATATTGCAAATATAGTTGGTCCGGATCCAGATATTCCAAAATTTATTGCTCCAAAATTTAATATTTTTTGTTTAATTTTTAAAAAATTTGGAATTAACTTTAATCTATATGGCTCTGCTATAATATCTTTCATAACATATGAAGCTAATTCTGATTGGTTAGTATAAGAAGCGTGTATAAAATTTGAGAGTAATCTACTATGTTCGATACATATATTTTTTTTATATTGTGTGGGTAGTATAGATCTTGCTATAGATGTTGACAGTTTCACTCCAGGCCATGCTACTACCCATATCCAATTATTAAAATGTGGAATTTGTTGTGTAATAATGTTATTTTCTTTTACAATTAATTGTAGTCCCCCATAATAACATGGAGCTACGTTATCATAATGTATCTCTCCAGAAATTTCTCCTTCTATTTTACCCATTAAATATAATAATTCTGTTTTATTGAGCGGGTTGTTACAAAATTGATTTATAGCGACTAATGTAGATACTATAGAACAAGCACTGGATCCTAAACCAGATCCAATAGGCATATTTTTCTCTAAAGTAATAGAAACTAATATTTTTTTTCTAATCATTTTACAAAAATGATTCCAGCATTTCCATACAATGTTTTGTTTGATTTGTTTAGGTAATTGAAATGCGAAATTACCTGTATTGATGATATTTAAATATTTACTAGATGTAATTTTAACACAATCACCTAACATTTTCCCATTTTTAGGTTGAATCGCTAAACCTAATGTGTCAAAACCAACATTCATATTACCAATAGAAGCAGGTGCGTAAATTTTGATCATTTTTATATTCCTGATTTTTATGATAATATTTTTAATAAATCTGAAAAAATTCCAGCAGCTGTTACATGATTACCTGCGCCGTATCCTCTAAAAACTAATGGGATAGGTTGGTAGTATTTACTATATATAATTAACGCATTTTCTCCATTTTTTATATTATATAATGGATTAAGTTTATCTACTGCTTGTAATTTTACTTCACATATACCATTTTTTTTAATTCTTCCAATAAATCTTAATACTTTCTTGTTGTGACGTGCTTGTTGTATTTTTTTTAAAAATAATTTATCTAGTTTAGATAATTCAGATAAAAATATTTTTGTATTTTCAATTTGTAAGAGTTCTTTTGGTAAAATGGGTATGATTTTAATATCTTTTAATTCTAGTGTATATCCTGCTTCTCTTGCTAAAATTAATAATTTTCTAGCTACATCTATTCCTGATAAATCATCCTTTGGGTTAGGTTCTGTAAAACCTAATTTTTGAGCCATTTTAGTTGATTCAGATATAGAAATACCTTCTTCTAATTTTCCAAATATAAAAGACAATGATCCAGATAGTATTCCTGTAAAACTAATTAACTTATCACCCGAATCAAATAAATTTTTTAATGTCTGTATAATTGGTAAACCAGCACTGACATTTGTTTCGTATAAGAATTTTTTATTATTTTGTTTGGCTATTTTTCGAATTTTTTGGTAGTATAAGAAACTATTTGTATTTGCTTTTTTATTAGGAGTCACAATATTAATTTTATTTTTTAATATTTTACAATATAAATTGGCTATTTGGGTGCTAGCTGTACAATCTATAATCACTGGATTACATAATAAATGATTTTTAATTCTTTGAATCATTTTGTTTATACAAAATACTTTGTCTGTTTTTTGTAAATTGTTTTTCCAATTTTTTAAATGAAGACCATTTAAATTGATTATCATATTTTTTGAGTTTGCAATACTACATATTTTATATTTTATATTTTTTTGTGATAACCATTTTTTTTGTTTTTTGATTTGTTCTATTAAAGTATTACCAACTCCACCACAACCAATAATAAATAATTCAATAATTTTTTTATTAGTAAATAACATGTTATGTATTTTTTGAATAATATTTTCAATATTTTGATTTTTAGTAATAATTGAAATAGAATTGGTAGATAATTGATCACATATTAATAGTGAGTGTAAATTTATTTTTTTCACAATAGATAATATTTTTTCTTGAATAATTTTATTTGTTTGAATATGATTTCCAACAATTGATATTATTTTCAGATTTTCTTTAATTTTTACTATTTTTAATATATGATCACATAATTCTTTATGAATAGCATTGTGTATGATTTTTGTAATATTTTCAGAGTACTTATTTAATATATAAAAACTGACTGTGTTTTGTAAATTATTAAATGTGTTTAGTAATATATCAATATCTTTTTTAAATAATTTTTTTAATATTTTATTGATAATATATTTTCTTTCATGTAATAAAAATATTTTTATTTGAATCATATAAATATTATTCAGATGTGTAATGCCTTGAATGCTTGTATCATTAAAATTATTTGTATACTGATCATATTGAACAATAGATGTTCCTATATTATTAGGAAAATATGTATTTTTAATAACACATCGTATGTTTTCTTGTGATAAAGGAATAATAGTTTTAGGATGTAAAACTTTTGCTCCTAAATATGATAATTCAAGTGCATTTTTATAAGATATAGATTTTAATAATTTAGCTTGTGGTACTATTTTAGGGTCGGCAGTATATATTCCATCTACATCAGTCCAAATTTCACATATTGAAGAATTTAAACAAACCGCTAATATTGCTGCTGAATAATCGGATCCATTCCGACCTAATGTAACTAATTCTTGATTTTGATTTCCAGCAATAAAACCAGGCATTAATATAATATAGTTTTTAGGTATGTTAATATTTTTAATTTTCAATTTTGATGCTAAAATTTGCACTGTTGCGTTTAAATAATTTCCTATTGCTAATATATTTTTTACTGGATCAATAACAGATACAAAAAATTTTCTTGATAATAATATATTTTGCATAATATGAATAGATATTATTTCTCCTTTTGAAATAATTTGTGCATAAATATTATCTAATTTTTTTGTATGATATGATTGATTTTCATTAATCATACTTTTTATATTTTGTATCTCGTCATTTATTTTATTAATTAATTTTTTATATGGAAAATTTTTTTCATGATTTTTTATATCAAGTATTAATGTATAAAAGAAATTTTCTAAGTATTGCAATAAATATTTTGAATTGTTATTTAACGTAATATTATGAGCAATTTTTTCTAAAAAATTAGTTACTTTAGCTGGTGCTGAAAGCACAACAGAAACCTGTTCATTTTTCGATTTATTTTGAATGATATTACATACTTCTATAAATTTTTCTGCATTTGCTAATGATGTTCCACCAAATTTTAATGTTCTCATTGATATGATATATCCCTAATCATTAATAACAATGTAAGTATTTTATATAATTATATTTTAATATATATATAAATTTTGAATATATTTTATATAGTATTTTATATTATTCATGGTATAAGTTTATATTGTATTGATTACAATTTATATATTATAAAATAATAATTTATTATATATTGATTGATATGATTGGTATATATTTTAAAAATTTGTATATATTATAATTATACATTAACATTTTTTAATACTATTATCATAAGGTTGACATGAATACGAAGCACAATATGATAAAATTTGCTTTAGGTATAGAATATGACGGTAGTAATTATCATGGTTGGCAAATTCAAAAGGGTAATATTTCTAGCATTCAAAAAGAGGTAGAAAAAGCCATTTCTATTGTTGCAAATCATAAAATTACAATTATATGCGCTGGTAGAACTGATTCTAAGGTACACAGTATTGGTCAAGTGGTGCATTTTAGTACTATATCTATTCGTAAAAAGATATCTTGGATTTTAGGAATTAATAATTATTTACCTAATAATATTTCTGTACAGTGGATTAAACAAGTATCGGAAAAGTTTCATGCCAGATATAGTGCATTATCCAGATGTTATAGATATATTATTTATAATAATTCTTTTAGATCTGCGTTGTATTTTAATCAATTAAATCAAATACATAATGCGCTAAATATAAAAAATATGTTACAAGCGGCTAAATTAATTGTGGGAGAGTATGATTTTAGTTCTTTTCGTTCTAAAAGTTGTCAGTCTTCTACACCATATAGAAAAATTATATATGTAAATATTTCTTATATTAGTAAATTTATTTTTATTGATATTCAAGCTAATTCATTTCTACAATGTATGGTAAGAAATATAGTTGGATGTTTGATTGAAATTGGTAAGATGAAAAGAAGACCAGAATGGATTTTATATGTTTTAAAAAAAAAAAATCGTCATTTTTGTGCCCCTACAGCTTCCCCAAGTGGTTTATATTTACTATCTGTATATTATCCAAATTATTTTCGTATTCCTTATTATACAGTTTATTAAATGTATATATAATTTATAAAATATATTGTATATTTTAATAACATGAGAATGATTTTATGTTTTTAAAAATTGTTAAAAGATTATTTGGTAATCGTAATGATCGTATTTTAAATAGTATACAACATATAGTTAATGCGATTAATGATCTGGAATATACTTTTAGTAAATTAAGTGATACACAATTAAAAAAAAAAACAAAAGAATTAAAATATTTATTACTATCTAAAAAGAAATCATTAAATGATATTTTACCGGAGTCTTTTGCAGTTATTAGAGAAGCTAGTAAAAGAGTTTTTTCTATGAGACATTTTGATGTGCAATTATTAGGTGGTATTATTTTACATTATAATTGCATTGCTGAAATGAAAACTGGAGAAGGGAAAACTTTAACCGCTACTTTACCGGCTTATTTGCACGCTTTACAAGGGAATGGTGTGCATATAGTTACTATGAATAATTATTTAGCCAAAAGAGATGCTAAAAAAAATAAAATATTGTTTAATTTTCTAGATATGAGCGTTGGTCTAAATACTTCTATAAATTCTATACAAGAGAAAAAAAAAGCATATTTGGCAGATATTACTTATGGAACAAGTAATGAATTTTGTTTTGATTATTTAAGAGATAATATGGTTTCTCATGCTAATCAACGTGTACAAAGAGGATTAAATTATGTTTTAATTGATGAAATTGATTCTATTTTAATTGACGAAGCCCGTACTCCTTTAATTATTTCTGGATCTACTCAAGATAAGTTAAAAATTTATAAAATTATTAATAAAATTATTGACTATTTAATACAAGAAAAAAAAAAAAGTACATTGGATATGTCTGGTGATTTTGTAATTAATAAAAAATATAAACAAGTTTTTTTAACTGAAATAGGTTTTTTAAAAATTGAAAAATTATTTTTAAAATATAATTTATTAAAAAATAATCAAGAATTATATCATATTAATCATATTATTTGCATAAATTATGTTCTTTCTGCATTAAGAGCTCGTTTTTTTTTTATTAAGGATGTGCATTATATTATTAAAGATAAAAAAGTAGTTATAATAGATGAAAATACTGGTCGTATAACAGAAGATAGACGTTGGTCTGATGGGTTACATCAATTTATAGAATTGAAAGAAAATTTAGTAGTATTAGGTGAAAATCAAGTATTAGCATCTATAACATTGCAAAATTATTTTAAATTATATCAAACAATGTCTGGTATGACTGGAACAGCTATGACTGAGGCATTTGAATTTCGTGTCATCTATAATTTAGATACTGTGGTTATACCTACTAATCATCTTATGATACGTAAAGATATGCCTGATTTGTTATTTTTAACTATGGAACAAAAATATAGATCTATTGTGAAAGAAATTCAATTACGTCATATTAATCGTCAGCCAATTTTAGTAGGAACTTCTTCAATTGAAAAATCTGAAATTATTTCAAATTATTTGAGTTCTTTAAATATTAAACATAATGTTTTAAATGCACATTTTTATATACAAGAAGCTAGTATTATAGCACATGCAGGAGCATTAGATGCTATTACTATTGCAACGAATATGGCTGGTCGTGGTACAGATATTGTATTAGGAGGGGTATTAAAAAATATAAATGATTTTTTTTCTTTTCAAGATTACCAAAATAGTAAGATTCAGTGGCAAAAAAATCGTGAGCATGTTATGCAATTAGGAGGGTTACATGTTATAGGTACAGAAAGAAATGAATCTAGACGTATTGATAATCAATTAATTGGTCGTGCGGGTAGACAAGGAGATCCAGGTTCTTCAAGATTTTATTTATCTATGGAAGATTCATTAATATGTCTTTTTATACCTAGATCTATTAGACAGACGATTGTAAAATTTCTTGTAAATTCTAAAAAATATATAGAAAATAGCTGGATTAATAAATCTGTTTCTAATGCTCAAAAAAAAATAGAAAATTATAATTTTGCAATGCGTAAACAATTGTTAGATTATGATAATATTTTAAATAATCAAAGAAACATAATATACCATATAAGAAATATTATATTAGATCAAAAAAATATTAAAAATATTATTATAAATTATATAAAGGATATAATAATAAATGTAATTTATGTATCCGATTTAAAATATAATAATTCAATAGAAGAACATTTGAATAATATAAAAAATATTTTAATGAATGATTTTAACATGCATATTTGTACGAAAACAATATTGCAAAATAATTTAATCATTTCTACTAAGCAAATTTTTCGAAAAATTTATAACGTTATTAAGTTAAAATACATTCAAAAAGAACAGCAATATGGTTATAAAATTATAAATAAAATAAATAAAGATATTTTTATTTATAATTTAGATGTATTATGGAGAGAACATTTATCATCTATAGAGTATTTACGAAAAGGAATACATTTAAGAGCATATGCTAATAAAGAACCAAAACAAGAATATCAAAGGGAATCGTTTAATATTTTTTGTGATATGATAGATATATTAAAATATGAAATAGTTGTTAATATTATGCAAAAAGTTTTATTTGTTTAATGTGAAATTTATTCAGTTGAAAATATATTTTGTATTTATTTTATATATTAATTTTGGAAATGATTTATAATAGAAACATTGTATATGTGGAATAAAATGATGCGTATTGAAGAAAATATTAAATTAGGTTTTAAAGATGTTTTAATTAAACCTAAGAGATCTATATTAAAGAGTCGTGCAGAAGTAGAATTAGTACGAAATTTTAATTTTAGATATTCTCGTTTGTCTTGGTCTGGTATCCCTATTATGGCTTCTAATATGGATACTGTAGGTACTTTTAGTACAGCTATAGTATTATCTAAATTACGTTTGTTAACTGCAATACATAAATATTATAGTATTCAAGAATGGGAAAAGTTTATTAGCATTTTATCTTCAGATGTGTTAAATTATATTATAGTAACAACAGGAATTTCTGATTTAGATTATTTTAAATTAAAAAAAATTTTTTTGTTATCCCCATTATTAAAATATATTTGTATTGATGTAGCTAATGGTTATTCTAAAAATTTAATTATATTTTTAAAACGTATACGTGATACCTTTCCTGATAAAATTATTTGTGCAGGAAATGTAGTAACTGGAGATATGGTAGAAGAATTAATGATTGCTGGAGCAGATATTGTGAAAGTAGGTATCGGTCCTGGTTCTGTATGTACCACTAGAATTAAAACTGGTGTTGGATATCCACAATTATCTGCTATTATTGAATGTGCAGATGTTGCACATAGTTTAAATGGTAAAATTATTAGTGACGGAGGTTGTATTAATTCAGGTGATATAGCTAAAGCTTTTGGAGCTGGTGCTGATTTTGTTATGTTAGGTGGTATGTTAGCAGGACATAATGAATGTGAAGGTACGATTATAAAAGAAAAAAATAAAAAATTTGTGGTATTTTATGGTATGAGTTCCAAGTATGCTATGGATTTACATATAGGTGGATTGGCAGATTATAAATCTGAAGAAGGGAAATTGGTTAAATTATTATTAAAAGGTTCAGTTAAGAATACTATTTTAGATATATTAGGTGGTTTGCGTTCTGCTTGTACATATGTAGGGGCAAAAAATATTCATCAATTAACAAAAAATACTACATTTATTAAAGTATTAGAACAAGAAAACAAAATTTTTAATCACATTAACTAAACATTATCAATGTATTTTATAATTTTATTATAATATTATTTTTTATGAATATTATTGATTTAAAATAAATATTAATAGTATAATAAAAAAATTATATACATTTAATGTCATTTTTAGGGAATTCATGCGTGCGAGATTATTGCAATAAAGATATTGATTCCATTGAAACATTAGAATGGATAGAATCTATTGAATCTGTAATTAAAAGAGAAGGAACACATCGTGCTAAATTTATTATCTCTAAAGTTATAGAAAAAATGGCAGATCATGGCATACATTATAAAAATAAATCATTAAATACAGATTATATTAATACTATTTCTGTAAAAAATGAGTTAAAATATCCTGGTAATTTAAAAATAGAGAAAAGAATTTGTGCAGCGGTACGTTGGAATGCAATAATTATGGTATTGAGAGCTTATAAAAAGAAATTAGATTTAGGTGGGCATTTATCTTCTTTTCAATCTGCTGCTACTATATACGAAGTTTGTTTTAATCATTTTTTTAGAGCTTCAAATAAATTATTACATGGTGATTTTATTTATTTTCAAGGACATATTTCTCCAGGAATTTATTCTAGAGCTTTTTTAGAAGGCAGATTAAGTGAAAAAGAATTAAATAATTTTAGACAAGAAGTTTCTGGGAAGGGTTTACCTTCTTATCCTCATCCTAGGTTGATGCCTAATTTTTGGCAATTTCCTACTGTTTCGATGGGTTTAAGTCCTATTAATGCTATTTATCAAGCAAAATTTTTAAAATATCTTGAAAATAGATCTTTAAAAAAGACAAATGCAATTAAAATTTATGCATTTTTAGGAGATGGTGAAATGGATGAACCAGAATCTAAAGGTGCTATTACTATTGCTTCTCGAGATCAGTTAAATAATTTAATTTATGTGATTAATTGTAATTTACAAAGATTAGATGGTCCAGTGATTGGTAATGGGAAAATTATTAACGAATTAGAAAGTTTTTTTTATGGTGCTGGTTGGAAAGTAATTAAAGTTATTTGGGGGGATAGGTGGGATGTTTTATTAAAAAAAGATAAAAGTGGTAAATTAATTCAATTGATGAATGAAACTGTAGATGGAGATTATCAAAATTTTAAATCAAAAGATGGAGCATATGTTAGAAAACATTTTTTTGGAAAATATTCAGAAACCAAAAAATTGGTTGAAGATATGTCTGATGAAGAAATATGGTTATTAAATAGAGGAGGCCACGATCCGAAAAAAATATTTTCTGCTTTTAAAAAAGCACAATCATCAAAAAATAAACCTGTTGTTATTTTATTTCATACTATTAAAGGTTATGGTTTAGGTGATCTGGCTGAAGGGAAAAATATTGCTCATCAAGTAAAAAATATGAGCATTAAACATTTAAAATATTTTTGTCATCGTTTTCATTTACCTATTAAAGATCAAGATATTCCTGCATTACCGTATATTACTTTTGCAAAAGATTCTGTTGAATATCAGTATTTACATAAGAAAAGAACAGATTTAGGTGGTTATATTCCTCATCGTTTATCTAAATTTACAGAAATTTTAACATTACCTAAATTAGAAGATTTTCAATCTATTTTAATCAAACAAAAGAAAAACAGTTCTACTACAATGATTTTTGTTCGGATATTAAATATATTATTGAATTTCCCCGGTATCAAAAATAGAATTGTACCTATTATCGCAGATGAAGCACGTACATTTGGCATAGAAGGTTTATTTAGAAAAATTGGTATTTATAATTCCAATGGGCAAAAATATGTTCCCCAAGATAAAAATCAATTTTTATATTATAAAGAACATAAGAGTGGTCAAATATTACAAGAAGGTATTAGCGAATTAGGTGCTGTTTCATCATGGTTGTCTGCTGGAACTTCTTATAGTAATTTGAATTATCCTATGATTCCATTTTATATTTATTATTCTATGTTTGGTTTTCAAAGAATAGGTGATTTATGCTGGGCTGCTGGTGATCAACAAGCGCGTGGTTTTTTAATTGGAGCAACTTCGGGAAGAACAACATTAAACGGGGAAGGTTTACAGCACGAAGATGGACATAGTCATATTCATTTTCTTACTGTTCCAAATTGTATTTCTTATGATCCAGCCTATTCTTATGAATTAATAGTAATTATACAACATGGGTTAGATAGAATGTATGGTATACATCAAGATAATGTATATTATTATATTACTACTATGAATGAAAGTTATTATGTTCCTGATTTTAATATTGATTTTAAAGAAGGTATTATTAAAGGAATTTATAAATTAAATAGTTTAGATGGAACAGTAGGTAAAGTACAATTAATGGGTTCTGGATCTATTTTATGTAGTGTAAATGAAGCAGCAAAAATATTGTGTGATGATTATTCGATTAGTTCAGATATTTATAGTGTTACATCATTTACTGAATTAGCAAGAAATGGGCAAGATTGTGATCGTTGGAATATGTTGCATCCAACAGAAAAACCAAAAATACCTTATATCGCTCAAGTTATGAATAAAGCTCCTGCTGTAGCAGCAACAGATTATATGAAATTATTTGCTGATCAAGTTAGAAATTACATACCTGCTATAACTTATAGAGTATTAGGTACTGATGGTTTTGGTCGTTCAGATAGTAGAAAAAATTTAAGAAGTTATTTTGAAGTTGATGCATATTATATTGTTATTGCTGCTTTAACTGAATTATCTAAGTGTTGTATAATAGATAAACAAGTAGTATATGATGCAATATTGAAATTTAATATTAATATTAAAAAAGTAAATCCACGTTTAGTTTAATGGAGGGTTAAGTCATTTGGATATAGAAATTAGGGTTCCAGATATTGGGCTTGATGAAGTAGAAGTAGTAGAAATTTTGGTACATGTAAATGATTACGTGGAAAAAGATAGTACTTTAATTATTGTGGAAGGTGAAAAAACTTCCATGGAAATTCCATCTCCCAATAGTGGTGTAATTAAAGAGATTAAAATACACGTTTCAGATTTTGTAAAAACAAATTCTATTATTATGATCATAGATAGCAAAAATAATATTAATACAAACAGTGTACCAATAAAACAAAAAAAAACAGAGTTACAAAGTGTGAATGATACTATGTTAGATACTATTCATGCTTCACCATTAGTAAGAAGATTATCTAGAATATTGGGTATTAATTTACATAATATAACTGGTTCAGGTAAAAAAAATAGAATTGTTAAACAAGACCTTGATTTATATACACAACAAAATAATAAGAAAAAAAAAGAAATAATAGAAGATAAAAAAAATGATATTACTAATGAATACAAGGATATTTTTGGATCATGTGAGGTAATTAAATTAAATAAAGTTAAAATTATGACTGGTAATGTGTTATGTAAAAATTGGTCTACTATTCCGCATGTTACACAATTTGATGAAGTAGATATAACAGATTTAGAACAATTTCGTCAAAAATATAATAAAAATTGTGTAATTTCACAAGAAAGTAAATTAACTATCTTGTCATTTATCATAAAAGTAGTTTGTAATAGTTTAAAAAAATTTCCATATTTTAATAGTGCAATTTCTACAGACCAAAAGGAAATATTGTTAAAAAAATATATTAATATTGGTTTTGCAGTAGATACTACATATGGTTTAATTGTACCTGTTATTAAAAATATACCAAAAAAAAGTTTGTCAGAAATTTCTATTGAAATATTTGAAAAATCGAAACAGGCAAGAGAAAAAAAATTATCTCTTTCAGATGTACAAGGTGGTTGTTTCACTATTTCTAATTTAGGTGGGATTGGCGGAACTTATTTTACCCCTATTATTAATGCTTCTGAAGCGGCTATTTTAGGAGTTTCAAAATCTTTTTATAAACCTGTATGGAATGGGGAAAAATTTATTCCAAGATTAATTTTACCTATATCGTTATCTTATGATCATCGAATTATTGATGGGGCTGATGGTGCTAGATTTATTTCTTTAATTAATACCATGCTTAGTGATATTAAAATGTTATTAATATAAAATTATTTACAGAATTATATTTTTATTATGTATGATAATATATATTAATATTCTGATTTATTATTTATTAGTTATGAAATATATGTATTTTAAAAAAAATTTATTAAGGTCTAAATATGATGAGAGATATTAATACTCAAGTATTGGTTATTGGATCTGGTCCCGCTGGATATTCTGCAGCGTTTAGAAGTTCTGATTTAGGTTTAAAAACTATATTAGTAGAAAAACATCATGATTTAGGGGGTGTATGTTTAAATGTCGGTTGTATACCTTCTAAATTATTGTTACATTTATCAAGAGTTATAAGAGAGGTGCAAGAAATTTCTAAACAAGGTGTATTTTTTTCACCTCCTATTATCAATTTAAATCAGATTAAAGAGCATAAAAATACAATTATTAAAAATTTATCTTCTGGTATTCGTAGCATGGCAAAAAGCAGGAAAGTAGATGTTTTGCATGGATTTGGTTCTTTTGTAAATGCTAATGTAGTACAAGTAGTTAATGAAAAAGAAGTTATTAATATACATTTTGAAAATGTTATAATTGCTACTGGTTCTAAACCGATTCAGTTACCTAATATTAATATTGATAAAAAATATATATGGAATTCGAATCAAGCTTTATCATTAAATAGTCTTCCAAAAAGGTTATTAATTATTGGTTCTGGTATTATTGGGTTAGAAATGGCTACTTTTTACAGTTCTATAGGTTGTATTGTTGATGTGATTGATAGATGTAATCAAGTTTTACCTATATTAGATAGAGATATTATACAAGTTTTTACAAATTCTGTAAAAAAATATTTTAATATTTTATTAGAAACAAAAATTGAAGATATTACTATTCAGGATAATAAAATTTTAGTTACTGTAAATAATAATAATAATAATCAGAAAAGTATATTGTATGATGCTGTATTAGTTGCAGTTGGAAGAACACCTAATATACAGGAATTAAAATTAGAATCAATAGGAGTAAAAATTGATGAACATGGTTTTATATCAGTTAATGATCAATTATGTACAAATATTCCTAATATTTATGCGATAGGAGATATCGTTGGCCCTCCTATGTTAGCACACAAGGGTATTCATCAAGGTCATATTGCTGCAGAAGTAATTGCAGGATACAAACATTATTTTGAACCGATAGCTATCCCATCTGTTTCTTATACTGATCCTGAAATAGCTTGGGTTGGTATGAGTGAATCTGATGCTATTTCTAAGAATATAAATTATGAAGTTGCTTCTTTTCCATGGTTAGCATCTGGTCGAGCAGTTGTTTCTAATTGTTCGAATGGTGTAACAAAATTAATTATTAATAAAGATAGTAAAAAAATATTGGGGGGGGTAATAGTAGGTAGAAATGCAGGTGAATTATTATCAGAAATTACTCTTGCTATGGAGATGGGTTGTGATATTGAGGATATATCATTAACTATACATCCTCACCCTACTTTATGTGAATCTATTGGATTATCTGCGCAAATTTTCGAAGGTAGTATAACTGATTTAATTAATTTAAAATCTAAATTATTAAATTAAATGATAATAATAAAATATTATTTATATAATACAAGATTTTAGATGAATATTATTATTAATATTATATATTACTTTATTTTATAAAGTAATATATTAATATAAAATAATTATTTCAGTAAATTTTTTCATGATACGATATATTAATAAAATATTTAATTATTTTATATATTTTATATGATATTTTATTAATATGTTGTTTAAACATTTTTAATGAATTATTATTACAAAGATCAGATATTATTTTAATAATTAAAATTGGTTTTTTTAATTGAAAACATACTTGTCCAATAGAAGCCGATTCCATATCTACAGATAATGCATATGGAAAAGATTGTATAATATGTTTTTTATTTTTTACAAAAGAATCACCGCTAATGATTAGACCTTCGTGATATTTTATGTTATATTGATTAAATATATTTTTTACATTGTTTCTTAAAATATAGTTTGTATGAAATGATTTTGGTAATTGTGGTATTTGACCAATCGCATAACCCCAATTTGTTAAATTAACATCGTGGTATATAAGATCTGTTGCTAGGATAATATCTAGTATTTTTATGTTATTATTAACTGAACCAGCAGATCCTATATTAATGATAAATTTAACTTTATATTTGTTAATTAATATGTAACATGCAATACTACTAGATATTTTTCCAATCCCTGATTGTATTAAAAAAATTGTAGTATAATACAATTTATATATATGTATGTTTATCCCAGTAATAGAATTTATATGATTTGTTTTATACATAGATAATTTTTTATTTAATATATTTACTTCTTCTGGTATTGCTATAATCATTCCTATTTTCATGATATATTTTTTTTATTTTATATACTAAATGAAGAACCGCAACTACAAGTAGTATTTGCGTTTGGATTAGATACTATAAATTTTGATCCTAAGAAAGTTTCTTGATAATCAAGTATTCCTCCATTAATATATTGTAAACTAATAGAATCAACAACTATAATATGGTTTTTTTTTATAATAACATCATTTATATTAATTTTTTTATCCATTTTAAATTTGTATTGGAACCCATTACACCCTCCTCCTATAATATAAATACGAAATTTTAAATTTTTATTTTTCCCTGTGTTTATTAATTGATTAATTTTATCATTTGCTGATTTTGTAATTTTTATATTAAATTGATTGTGGTTGTTCATATTTTTATTATTTATTTAAAATTTTCGTATATTTCATTATTGTAAAAATTATTTTTTTCTTAAAAATGTTGGTATATCCATATAATTAGGTTGCATTTTTCTGATTTCTATAGGTTTTTTATTTATGATATTACTATTTGTCTTTCTGATATATGAATTAAAATTTTGGTATCTATAATCTGAAATTTTTTCTTTATTAGTTGGATTGTTTTTTTGTAAATTAGAATTTTTTTTGTTATTTTCTGTACCAATTCCAGTAGCTACCACTGTGACTCTTAAATTGTCATTCATATCTGGATCTAATGAAGTTCCTATAACGACTGTTGCGTTATCAGAAGAAAAAGAACGTACGGTATTACCTACTGTCTCAAACTCATCTAATCTTAAATCTACTCCTGCGGTAATATTAACCAGTACACCTTTTGCTCCAGATAAATCAATATCTTCTAATAGTGGACTAGATATAGCCATTTCTGTTGCTTCTTCTGATCTATTTTCTCCAGAAGATACCCCAGTACCCATCATAGCATATCCCATTTCAGACATAACTGTTCTAACATCTGCAAAATCAACATTCATTAATCCTGGTTTAGTAATTAGTTCAGCTATACCTTGTACCGCACCTCTTAATACGTTATTTGCTGCACTAAATGCGTCTAATAAAGATATACCTCTATTAAGTACTTTTAATAATTTGTCATTAGGAATAATAATTAATGAATCTACATATTTTGATAATTCTAATATTCCTTGTTCTGCAAAAATCATTCTTTTTTTACCTTCAAAAATAAAAGGTTTAGTAATCACAGCAACAGTTAAAATTCCAATTTCTTTAGCTATCGATGCTACCACTGGAGCTGCTCCTGTCCCCGTACCTCCTCCCATACCTGCTGCTATGAATACCATATCTGAACCTTCTAATGCTGCATGAATTGCTTCTCTATCTTCTTCTGCTGCATGTTTACCAATATCTGGATTAGATCCTGCTCCTAAACCTTTGGTAATATTATTACCAATTTGTATTGTTTGTTCGACTTCAATTTTTTTTAATGCTTGTGCATCTGTGTTAATTGCGAAAAATTCTACACCTTCAATTTTTTCTTTAACCATGTGTTCAACAGCATTACCTCCACCTCCTCCAATTCCTAATACTTTAATTACTGCATCGTTACTTAATTCTATTGATTCGAACATAATATTTCCTATATTAATATTTTTTATTTTTTATAAAAAAATTTTTAAAAATATTGAACCATTTTTGAAATTTATTTTTTTTATTAATATTTTTTTTTTTATTATTAAATTGTTTACCATATTTTAATAACCCTATTACTGTAGCATAACTTGGGTTAATGATATGTTTATTATATGTGTTAATATTAATTGGTTTGCCTATACGGATGGGTAAATTGAACACTTTTTTAGAAAAATAATACAATGATTTAGTTTGTACACTACCACCAGTAAATACTAAACCAGATTTTATAAAATATGGTTTTCCTGAGCAGTATAATTTTTCTTGTGTATCAATGATAATATTATTAATTATGTTTAATAATTCCAGGTATCGTGATTCTATAACTTGCATGAGAAGATGTGTTTGAATAGTTTTTGTTTTAATACCATAAATACTGGATATTTCAATTAGTTCTTCTGCAGTTAAAGAAGATAGTTTTTTAAATCCATATTGTATTTTTATTTTTTCTGCTTTTTGAAAAGAAATATTAAATATATATGCTATATCATGAGTTATAATATTTCCTGCATATGGAATAACTTGACTATGTTGAATATCGCCATTAATATATATTACAATTTCTATACTACCTCCACCAATATCAATCATACATACACCTGATTTTTTTTCTTCAAGTGTTAATACAGCTTCACTAGAAGCTAAACCAGAAAATATTTTTTTTTTTATTTTTAATTTACATAATTTAAGTGCTTTAGAAATATTTTTTTGTATGTTTTTTTTATAGGTGATCAAATGTACTTGTGCTTCCATTCTTACTCCAGATAATCCAATTGGGTTTTTTATACCAATATCTTTATCTATAGAGTATTCTTTGGGAATAGTATGCAGTATTTTATAATCACTATTTAGTTTAATGCATTGTGCGATATATATAGCATTTTTTATATCTTGTTTCGTCACTTCTTGTTTTTTTATAGGAATAAGTCCAATTTCGTTTTTACATTTTATATATTTATTAGAAATAGATAAATATATAGAAGAAATTTTATATTTTGATATTATTTCTGCTTCGTATATAGTTTTTTTTATACAGGAAACAATGTTTTGTAAGTTATTAATATGACCAATATCTATTCCTTTAGATAGGCATTGACCTATTCCAACAATATTAATAGTTCCATCTATGAGTATTTCTCCAACTAATGTAACTATTTTTGTTGTTCCTATTTCTAACCCGACAATCCATTGTTTACTTTTTTCTTTGATCATTATTTTGTAACCTATGCTTATTATATAGCATTGAACAAAAATTGTATGAAGGATAATGTATATACATTCATATTTTTAAAATAAATTAATAATTTGATCATTTCATTTTATATATTATTTACTATTATTTAATTATTTTTATTTTTGAAATTCTGCAGTTCTGAGGATTGCGCTTCTGGATTTAGGATTTTTTTGAATTTCTTGATATTGGGGTTTAATTTTATTAAAAATTTTTAATTTTTTTTTATACATTTTGTGTATTTTTTTTTCTGATATTGGTATTCCTGTTGGAATAATAGGTTTTTTACTGTATTGATTCATAAAATTTTTTATTATTCTATCTTCAAGAGAGTGAAAGCTAATTATTGATATTCTACTTTTATTATTTAAAATTTTAAGTATTTTTTTTAAAAACATTGTAATTGCATGTAATTCTTGGTTAATAAATATTCTAATAGCTTGGAAACTTTTAGTTGCTGGATTTTTAGATTGTTTTTTTTGTGTTGTATTTTTGTAAATAATTTGTGCTAATTCTTGAGTTGTAGTAATTGGTTTAATAGATTTTTGTTTTGTTATAGATAATGCAATTTTTTTTGCAAATTTTTCTTCTCCAAAGTATTTTAATACATTATAAATAGTTTTTGTATTTGATTTTTTAATCCATTCAGTAGCTGATATACCTTTTTGTGGATTCATACGCATATCTAATGGTCCATTGACATTAAAAGAAAAACCTCTATGTTTAGACATTAATTGCATTGTTGAAACACCTAAATCAACAATTATACCATCTATTTTTTTTTTTATATTATATGTTTTACATATAGTATCAATGTTTGAAAAATTTTCATGTATTATTGTGAATCTACAATCTACTATTTTTTTTGCTATTTTTACAGAACATGGGTCTTGATCTATAGCATATAATTTTCCTTTTTTTCCTAATTTGTCTAAAATTTTATGTGAATGCCCTCCATATCCAAATGTGCAGTCTATATATATGCCATTTTTTTTAATGTTTAATGATTGTATGGATTCTTCTAATAGAATTGTTTGATGAAGTTGATTATGCATATTGTATTTATATCTTAAATAATATTGAAAGGAAAGTATTTTTTTTGTATTATATATTTTTATTCATAGCGATTACTCCTGATCTAATGATTTGCCTAATATCAGAAAATTTTTTAATAATATGTAAAAAATGATTTATTTTATTGCTAGAACCATGTATTTGGATAATATATACGCTAGATGTCATATGAACAATGCTACTTTTAAATGTTTTTAATATGAATTGCAATTGATTGATCTCATATCCTGTACTATTAATTTTAATTAATGCAATCTCACATTCTATATATTTTGTTTTTTTTATTTTTTGTATTTTAATTACGTTAATTAATTTATGTAATTGTTTTTCAATTTGTTCAATAATTTTTTTATCTCCTGTAGTTTTGATAATTACACTGGAAAGAGTAATATCTTCTGTAGGAGAAACAGAAATACTTTCTATGTTATATCCTCTTTGTGAAAATAACCCTACTACTCTTGATAAAGCTCCAGGTTCGTTCTCTAATAATATTAGTAACATACTTTTCATAAATTTTCCTTTTATTTTCTTAATATCATTTCGTTCATTGCTCCACCTTTTATTTGCATAGGATATACGTGTTCAGTATGATCAACTTTAATGTCAATAAATACTAGATACCCTAGTAATGTTTTTTGTAATGCTATTTTTAATTTTTTTTTTAATTCATTACTATGTACAATAGAAATACCGATATGTCCGTATGATTCCGCAAGTTTTTTAAAATTTGGTAAAGATTTCATATATGAATGAGAATGTCTTCCATAATATATTATATCTTGCCATTGTTTGACCATTCCTAATGCGCTATTGTTTAAGTTAATAATCAAAATAGGTAATTTATATTGTAATGCTGTAGATAATTCTTGTATGTTCATTTGAATACTTCCATCACCGGTAATACAAATAACTGTTTTATTAGGAAATGCTAATTTTACTCCTAACGCTGCAGGTAAACCAAAACCCATTGTACCTAAACCTCCAGAGTTTATCCATCTTCTTGGTTTTGGAAAAGAATAGTATAAAGCGGTAAACATTTGATGTTGTCCAACGTCTGATGTGATATATGATTCACCTTTTGTTAAATCCCATAATGTTTTTATTACATGTTGTGGTTTAATTTTTTTACTATATGCATTGTATCGTAAACTATATTTCTTTTTCCATGTATTAATGTTGGTCCACCATTCTTGAAATCTATTTTTATTATGAATGATTTTTTTTTTATTGATTCTTTGTAAAATATTTTTTAAAATTATTTTAGCATCCCCTACTACTGGAATATCTGATATTACAGTTTTTGAAATGGATGTAGGATCAATATCTATGTGTATAATCTGTGCATTAGGACAATATTTTTCTAAGTTATTAGTAGTACGATCGTCAAATCGCACTCCAATAGCTAAAATAATATCTGCATTATGAATTGCTGTATTTGATTCGTATGTACCATGCATACCTAACATGCCAAGATTATTATGATGATTTCCTGGAAATGCACCCAAAGCCATTAAAGAAGTAGAGACTGGTATATTTAGTATTTCTGATAATTTTATTAATTCTTTCGTTCCATTAGAAGAAATTATACCTCCACCTGTATAAATAATTGGTTTTTGAGATTCTAATAATTTATTTAGTATTTTTTTAATTTGTCCATGATGAGTTTTTTGTATTGGGTGATATGATCTAATGTAAATATTTTTAGGATAGATATATTTTTTTTTGTTTTTATTTTGTAGTAGATTTTTTGGTATATCGATTACTACAGGACCTGGTCTTCCAGTTGATGCAATTAAAAATGATTTTTTAATAATTATTGGAATATCTTCTACTTGTTTGATTAGAAAACTATGTTTTACAATAGGTCTAGATATACCTAACATATCACATTCTTGAAATGCATCATATCCAATTAAAGAAGAGTCTACTTGACCAGAAATAACAATCATAGGAATAGAATCCATATACGCTGTTGCTATTCCAGTAATAGCATTTGTTGCTCCTGGACCGGAAGTAACTAATACAACACCAGTTTTACCAGTAGCTCTAGAATATCCATCCGCCATATGTGTAGCAGCTTGTTCATGTCTAACTAATATGTGTGTTATTTTTGGATTTTTTTTTAAAGCATCATAAATATCTAATATTGCTCCTCCTGGATAACCAAATATATATTTTACCTCTTCGTGAATTAAAGTACGAATGATCATTTCTGATCCTGATAATAATTCCATTTTTGTTCCTTATATTGTATAATATAAATAATAAATACATTGTAATATATAGTAAAATTATATTATGGATGTTATATATCAAAATATTATTTCTATTTTGAAGAAAAATGATAATATATTGATAAATATTACTTCATGTAATATTGAAATAACTTAATTAAATAAAAAAATATTTTAATATAATATGTTACTTTATTTTTGTTGTAATATTTTTATATGATATTGTTTCAGATCCGGTATATCTTGGATCTGAATGCTTGATAAAATAAATTAGGTTATATTTCTTAATAATTGATTTATTTCTATTTTTTTTAATGTTTTATGATCCACAGTTTTGACTATAATTGCACAATATAAGTTGTATTTTTTATCTGTTGATGGTAGTGTTCCAGGAACTACTACAGACCCTGCTGGTATTTTCCCATAAGTGATTTCTTTTGTTATTCTATTATATATTTTAGTACTTTGTCCAATATATACCCCCATAGAAATCACCGATCCTTCTTCTACTATTACTCCTTCTACAATTTCTGATCTAGCTCCAATAAAACAATTATCTTCAATAATAGTTGGGTTTTGTTGTATTGGTTCTAATACACCACCTATGCCTACTCCACCTGATAAATGTACATTTTTACCAATATAAGCACAAGATCCAACAGTAGACCAAGTATCAATCATAGTACCTTGATTTACATATGCTCCAATATTTATAAAGCAAGGCATTAAGATAGTATTATTACCTATAAATGATCCTTTTCTAATTGATGCGGGAGGTACTATTCTAATATTTTTTTTTTTTAATTCTTCTTGTGTGATATTTTCATATTTTAATGGTATTTTATCATAATAAATATTGTTTGATGTATTGATTAATTGATTTTTTTGTATTTTAAAGTATAGTAATATTGCTTTTTTTATCCATTGATGTGTAATCCATATACCATTTCTTTTTTCTGATATTTTTAATACTCCTTGGTCTATTAAATTAATTGTGTTATTAATAGCATGAAAACTATTAATATCTATGTTGTTATAATTTACTGTTTCTATTTTTTTAAATGTTTGATTAATAATATTTTTTATATTTTCCATAAATAATCAACTTTTATAATAAATTTTTTATTGAACATAATATCAATTATGTTATATTGTATACATTTTAATTATTGACATATATGTTTTGAATTTTTTCTTCTGTTCTTTTTGTTAGTATTTCACATCCTTTTTTATTTACTAAAATAGTATGTTCATATTGAGCAGATAAATTATAATCTTGTGTTCTGACTGACCATCCGTCTTCCATAGATATTACATTTTTAGTACCAGCATTAATAATTGGTTCAATAGTAAAAATCATTCCTTCTTGTAATATTATTTTTTTATTATTGTTATAGTGTAATATATATGGTATTTCATGCATGTTTTTACCAATACCATGCCCGCAATATTCTTCTACGATAGAAAATGGTGTTTTATTAATATATTTTTGTATTGTTCTTCCAATTTTATTTAACAACATTCCTGGTTTTATAATTGGAAAGGTAATATATAAACTTTTTTTTGCTACTTTGCATAATTTTTTAGCTAATGTACTAGGTTGTCCAACTATAAACATTTTAGAAGTATCAGCATAATATTTATCTTTTACTATGGTAATATCAATATTTACAATATCTCCATTTTGTAATTTTTTTTTTTTATTGGGTATACCATGACAAATTATTTCATTAACAGAAATACATGTAGATTTTGGAAATCCATGGTATCCTAGACATGCTGGTAGTGCATTATGTTTATTTATAATATATTCATGACATATATCATTTAATTCTTGTGTTGTTATATTTGGTACAACATATGGTTTAATCATTTCTAATACTGATTTTGCTATATACGAAGCAATTTTCATTTTTTTAATATCATATTTGGTATTAATATAAATATTCATATTTTTCATATTTTATACATCATCAAGGACATGTTATTAAGAAATTAATAATTTTAATTATAGTGTTGATAATAATATATCATTTATATAAAATATAATTGATGAATTTTAATTTTTATAATATGAATATGGTATTAAATAAATATGATTTTATTTTATTAAAACAAAGGGGTAATAATTTTGAATACATTGTCTATGCATGATATGATTAAGGCTGGTATACATTTTGGGCATCAAACACGTTTTTGGAATCCTAAAATGAAACCTTTTATTTTTGGTGCTAGAAATAAGGTGCATATTATTAATTTAGAACAAACTGTTGAAATGTTTCATCATGCATTATTAGAGTTAAAAAGGATTTATTTAAAAAAAGGAAAGATATTATTTATAGGTACTAAAAAGTCTGCAAAAGTTAGTATTAGTAAAGCAGCAAAAGCATGTAATCAATTTTATGTAAATCATAGATGGTTGGGTGGTATGTTAACAAATTGGAAAACTGTTAGTCAATCTATTAATAGATTAAAAAATTTAGAAATACAAATACAAGATGGTTTGTTATTAAAATTGACAAAAAAAGAAGCTTTAATGAAAGAAAAAGAAAAATTAAAATTAGAAAATAGTTTAGGTGGAATTAAAGATATGAATGGGTTACCTGATGCTATTTTTGTTATTGATGCTGAGCACGAACGAATTGCTATTAAAGAAGCAAATAATTTATGTATTTCAGTTTTTTCTGTAGTAGATACTAATTCAAATCCTGATGGTGTAGATTTTATTATACCAGGCAATGATGATGCTATAAGATCTATAGATTTTTATTTAAATACAGTTGTTAGTTTTATTTCTACAAGTAATATTAATACTATTAATAGTATACAAAAATTATAATTTTACTTGTATCATTTTCATACTATAAAATTATTATATTATTTATATTTTATAGTTTATTTATATTATAGGATAATACTTATGGTGAAGATTGATTCTAGTCTAATTAAAGAATTACGTTTAAAATCAGGTGGTGGAATTATAGATTGTAGAAATGCTTTAATTAATTCTGGAGGAAATATTAATGAAGCAATGATTTTTTTAAAAAAAAATGGATTGATTAAAGCTGAAAAAAAAAATAATAATATTGCTTTAAAAGGTATAATTGATATTTTAATAAATAAAGATGTTGGTTATATGTTGGAATTAAATTGTGAAACTGATTTTGTTGCGCAACATATTGATTTTATTAATTTTGCTAAATATATATTAAATATATGTTTTACAAATAATATTAAAAATTTACAATCTTTAAAATTATTATGTGAAGAAAAAAGAGTAAAATTGGTTTCTGTATTTGGTGAAAACATTATAATTAGACGTATTTATATTATAAAAGGAGAAAATATTTTATGCTATTTGCATAGAAATAAAATTGGTGTTTTAATTCGTACAAATTCTACAAATTATGATTTGATAAAAAATATTGCTATGCATATAGCTGCAAATAATCCTATATATTTGAGTAAAGAAGAGATTCCGATTGATATATTAGAAGATGAAAGAAAAATACAATTTGATATTGCTATCAATAATGGTAAAAAACAGTTTATTGCAAAAAAAATTGTAAATGGTAAAATGGATAAATTTATTAAGAGTTTATGTTTATTAGAGCAAAATTTAGTTATGTCTGCAGATATTTTAGTAAAAGATTTAATTATGAAAAATAGTATTATTATTTTTGAATTTATTCGTTTTGAATGTGGAGAAATATTTTAAAAATATTTATTAAAATATATTATATTATTTATATTGTATAATAATAATTTTCTTAATAAAATGAAATTAATATATAAACGTGTGTTATTAAAAATTAGTGGTGAAATTTTTAACGAAGGTCATAAATCTATATTTAAAAAAAATATCATTCAGAGTTTAGTACAAGATATATATTTTTTAATCAAAATAGGTGTTGAAATTAGTATCGTAGTTGGTGGAGGAAATTTATTTAGAGGTGCTGATTTATCGAAATTAGGTGTACATAATATTACTTCTGATTATATTGGTATCTTATCTACTATTATTAATGGATTATTTTTAAAAGATATATTTCAAAAGTTTAATATACCAGTATGTTTAGTGTCTTCATTATATGTTGATTCTGTTTGCAACAAATATAATGTAGAAGAAGCAAAACATTTATTATCTAAATCTGTAGTAGTAATATTTTGTGGAGGTATTGGGGTTCCTTGTTTTACTACTGATTCTGCTGCATGTTTAAGAGCGATAGAGACTGAATCAGAAATTATTTTAAAAGGTACGAAGGTAAATGGAGTATATTCTCAAGATCCCAAGAATTGTAAAAATGTTACATTGTATAGTAAGTTAAATTACTCTGATGTTTTAAATAATGAATATAATGTAATGGATTTAACTGCCTTTGTACTAGCTAGAAATTATAAATTACCAATTTGTATTTTTAATCTTAATAATCATCATGCATTAATTAAAATATTATCAGGGGAAAAAGAAGGAACAATAATTAACGGTGATTAATTTTATTTAATGTGTGATTATAGAAAGTATTGTAATGTAAAAATATATAATAGGACGAGTATGATAGATCAAAATCTGATAAAAGATGCTGAAACGCGTATGAAAAAATGTTTTCATATATTTCAAAAAACAATTAATAGTTTTCGTACAGGTGTAGCTTCTACTAATATGTTAGATAATATTGTAATAGAATATTATGGTACTAAGACTTGTTTAAATCAAATTGCTAATATTACTATTGAAAATTCAAATATTATTAAAATTAATGTTTTTGACAAAAATATAGTAAATATAATAGAAAAAAAAATTTCTGAATCTAAATTAGAAATTTCTCCTGTAGTAGATGGTAATATTATTAGATTACATATACCTTCTTTAACTGAAGAAAGAAGAATAAATTTATCTAAATTAGTACGTATTGAATCTGAAAAATCAAAGATTCAAATACGTAATATTAGAAGAGATATCAATGATACAGTTAAGAAAAATATTAAAAAAAAAATATTTAATATTGATTCTAAGTATTCTTTGATTTCCAAAATACAGGTCTTAACTAATTCATATATTAAACAAATTGATGATTTATTTATGCAAAAAGAAAATGAAATTATGCATTTTTAATTTTAATATATAAAATATATTCATAACATTATAATTATATTTCATATAAATATGTATTATTAATATAATATATTAAATGTGAAATTTTAATAAGAGATATTTGTGAAAATATTTATAATACATTTAATGACTTTGTTTTTTTTCTTGTCATATAGTATCATCGGTTGCGCCGATATAAATCAAGATTTTAATAAAATCGAATTTGATGGATTAAATAAATTTTCACATTATATAATGTATAAATCTTTAAATATTAAACATAATCAATTTTATTACCTTGATAATATTAAGAAAAATTTTTCTAAATTATTTAAAACTGGTACTGTGGATGATATTCGAATTGTAAAAGTAAAAAATCGTATTTTTATTCAATTTAAAATAAATAATATACTTTCTAATATACATCTATCGGGTAATAAGGAAATTAATAGTGCAATTATTTACGATTTATTAAATTCTATTGGTATTAAAAAAAATCATTTTTTAAATATTAAATTATTAAACTTATTAAAAAAAACCATACAAAAAAAATATAATGATATTGGTTTATATAATACACATGTGAATATAAATTATCGTATATTGAACAAACATTTTATTAGTTTAGAAATTAATATTACAGAAGGAAAATATAAATTTTTAAAAGACATTATTGTATCAGGAAATAAAGTATTAGATGATAAAAAAATTATGTCTTTTTTTTCTTTTCGAACTAAGAATGCGAAAAAAGTTTTAGTGATTAATCCAAAATATGATATTAGTATGTTAAGAGCAGATATAAATAATTTAAAAAATTTTTATTATAAAAACGGGTATGTTGATTTTTATATTAAGAGTATAAAATTTATATTATATAAAAAAGAAAATAATTTTGTAATACGAATTAATATTGATGAAGGTAATCAATATAATATATCATTCTTACGATTAAAAGGTCATTTATTAAATTACATGCCAGTTTTTCATGATAATTTCGCAGGATTATATTATGGAAAAGTATATAATTTTAATGAAATAACAAACATAAAAAATAAATTGAATAATATATTTTATAATTTAGGATTTTTAAAATTTAAAATTTTTGTTATTCCTGTGTTTGATAAAAAAAGTAAACATGTTTATTTAGATTTTGATATACATTTTGGTAAAAGATTTATTATTAATACAATCAAATTTCAAGGAAATAATATTACAAAAAATTTTACTTTATATAATATTATTAAAAATATATCTGTTGGTTCATATGTTGATTTAAATTTGATTAAAAAAGATCAAGAAAATTTGCAAAATATAAATTATTTACAAGATATTTCATATGCATTAATAAAGTCTAAAAATAGTGATAATAAAGTTGATGTAATATATTATATGAACGAAAATAAGTTAAATACTATTAATTATAATGTGAAATATAATTTTTCTGATGGTTTTCATATTGATTGTACTGTTATACATAAAAATTGGATGGGTTTTGGTATAACATCTCAAGTGCATTTTATTGGTAACAAAAATACACAGGATATAAGTCTAGAATTAACATGTCCTTATATTGTTAATAATATGAATTTTACAGGTAATATAATATATTCATTACAGCACAAGTCCTCTGTTAAAGCTCAGGCATATTTACATTTTTTGATCTCGGATAAACAAAATAGTATGTTTGGAATAGAATATGTACAAAATAACATTTCACAATATAACAATGTAGTTTATACATATCATACGTTTAAATGGTTTTCAAGTCATTTTAATAATACGATTATAAATCATATATTTAAATCTAATATAATAGTCAATTATAATTGGAATTATAATAGTATCCCTGGTATTCTTTTTCCTACATGTGGGAAAAAAATATCTTTTAATGGGAAAATATCATTCCCGAATATATATGATAATTTTCATAAAGAGTCAATATATATTGAACAATATGCACCAATATGTAAAAAAATAAATTTTATATTACATAGTAGATTGTATGCGGGATTGGGTTTTAGATTTGATCAAAATAGTTTACCAAAAGATGAATTGTTTTATATAAATGATCAAAATAGTATGAGAGGATTTTTAATAAATAATATTGAAAAAAGTACTTCAGATATAAATAACAAACAAGGGAAAGATAGTCACGTTAATAATCATAATAGTACTAAAATAGTAGGTAAAAATAGTTTCATTATTAGTAAATTAGATTTAATTATACCTAATATATTTTTTCATACAAAATATAATGATAATTTTAGGACTTCTTTATTTATGGATTGTGGTAATATATGGAATACAAATTGGAAACATTTGATTAATATTGTGGATAATAAATTAGAAAATGATCCATTACCTAAAAATATATATTTTTCTACAGGTATTGATATAAAATATCTTTCTCCAATTGGATTACTTGGTATGTCTTATTCTTATCCTATTTTGTATCCTTCACAAGATTGTTTAGAACCCCTACAATTTCATATGAATCAAAATTGGTAATATAAATATTAAATTAATACATAGGTTTATATGCATTGAAAAAATATATTTTAGATTTTAATATGAAACATATTTTACAATTAATTCCACATAGGTTTCCATTTATATTAATTGATAGAATATTAAATTATGAAAATAAAAGATTTATTAGATCAATAAAAAATATTACTATAAATGATCCTTGGTTACAAGGACATTTTCCAAAATTTCATATATTTCCAGCTGTATTAATATTAGAATCTATAGTGCAATCTGGAATTATTTTGTTGTCAATAATTCAATCAAATTTGTTTTATAAAGAGGGTTTTTATTGTATTACAAATATTAATAATACAATATTTAAGAAATTTATTGTTCCTGGTGATACGTTAATTATTGAAGTACAAATTATTAATATACGTAAAAATACGTTTTTATTATGTGGTAGCATATTATTAGATAATACAATTGTTTGTACTAGTAATATTGTTTGTAAATATATTTTTTATGTTCATTAATTTTTGTACGGAGTATTATATTAAGATATTTCTCTATATTAAGATAATATTTAATATAAGTATAAATTAAAATTATGAAACCAAAATTTATTCATTTATGTGTACAAAGTGATTTTTCTATTAATAGTGGATTAAATAAACCCAGTATATTAGTTAAACAAGCAAATATTTTATCTATGCCAGCACTAGGAATTACTGATTATGGAAATTTTTATGGTATAGTAAAATTTTATAAGTCTGCTATGAAATATGGAATTAAACCAATTTTTGGAGTGAAATTTAAATTATTTTCTAAATTTAATATTGGAGAATTAAGCGATATAAATATTTTAGCTTCTAATTATATTGGATATAAAAATATTATTTTATTAATTTCACAAGCACACAATACAAAATATAAATTTTCTAAATATAAAGAGGATATCATAATTAGCCAGGAATGGTTAATGAGATATCGAGAAGGTTTAATTATTTTATCTGCAGGTTGTCTTGGTGAAATAGGAAAATGTATTATAAGTAAAAATTATAAAACGATAGAAAATGTGATTGGTTTTTATAAAAAGTATTTTCCTAGAGAATATTATTTTGAAATTCATAGAAATAATAAAATATACGAAGAAAAATATATACAATATGTTATAAAATTATCTATATTACATCATATTCCCATTGTTGCTACTAATAATGTATGTTTTATAAATAAAAATGATTTTTATGCTCATAAAATTCGAGTGTGTATTAATCAAGGTGTAACATTACATTCATATAAGTCAGATGATCATTATAGCACAGAACAATATATGAAAAGTGAACAACAAATGTTGTCTTTATTTTCAGATATTCCTGAGTCTTTAAAAAATAGTGTGGAAATTGCTAAACGTTGTAATGTCGTTATTCCTTCAGGAAATTATTTTATTCCTTCATTTCCTACAAAATTTGTAAATGTAAAGAACCTTTTAGTACAAAAAAGTATTCACGGAATGCGAGAAAAATTAAAATTATTATATTCAAATAAAAAAAAAAGAAATAGTGTTTTTTTTAAATACCAAAATAGATTATTAATTGAGTTAAATATTATTAACAAAATGAATTTTGCTGGATATTTTTTAATTGTTATGGAGTTTATACAATGGGCTAAAGATAATAACATACCTGTTGGTCCAGGTAGAGGATCAGGAGCAGGTTCTTTAGTCGCTTTTTTTTTAAAAATTACTGAATTAGATCCTTTGTTGTTTGATTTATTATTTGAGAGATTTTTAAATCCTAAAAGATCATCTATGCCTGATTTTGATATTGATTTTTGTATGGAAAAAAGGGATTTAGTTATTGAACACGTTATTAATTTTTATGGTAAAAAGAAAGTGGCTCAAATTATGACTTTTGGAACTATGACTGCTAGAGCAGTAATTAGAGATGTTGGGAGAGTACTAGGATATCCTTATGGTTTTGTTAATAAAATTTCTCAATTAATACCATTAGATATTGGTATTACTTTAGAAAAATCTTTATCTGAAAAATTTGCTTTGATTAAATTATATAATAATGACAGCGAGGTAAGAAGATTAATTGATATATCTAAAAAATTAGAAGGGGTGATTAGAAATACTGGGAAGCATGCTGGAGGAATTGTAATTGCTCCAAATATTTTAACTCATTTTACTCCTATAGAGCAAGATGATAATGGTATTTTTATTACTCAATTTGATAAATATAGCATAAATTATATAGGATTATTGAAATTTGATTTTCTTGGTTTACGAACTTTAACTATTATTAATGCTTCTTTTATAGCTATTAATAAATGTTTAAAAAAAAATAATAAACAGGAAATTAATTTAGATTCTATTAAGTTAGATGATAAAAAAAGTTTTATGTTATTAAAACAAGCAGAAACTATTGGAGTTTTCCAATTAGAATCGTATGGAATGAGAGATTTAATATTAAAATTACAACCAGATTCTTTTGAAGATATTATTTCTTTAATTGCTTTATTTAGACCAGGACCATTACAATCAGGAATGGTAGATAATTTTATTAATAGAAAAAAAGGGAAAGAACCAATTTGTTATCCAGATTACAAATGGCAACATGATAGTTTAAAACCAATATTGCAATCAACATATGGAATTATATTGTATCAAGAACAAGTAATGCAAATTGCACAAGTATTGTCGGGCTATAGTTTATCTAAAGCAGATATTTTACAAAGAGCTATGTCAAAAAAAAATACAGAAGAAATGTTAAAGCAACGTAATTTTTTTCAAAATTCTGCAAAAAAAAAAGGAATATCTTATAAATTATCAAGTAAAATATTTGATTTATTAGAAAAATTTTCAGGATATGGATTTAATAAATCACATTCTGCTGCTTATGCATTAATTTCATATCAAACGTTATGGTTAAAATCTAACTATCCATCTGAATTTATGGTTTCTGTAATGAATGCTGATATTGATAATACTGATAAAATTAAAATTTTAATACAAGAATGTTTTAGGATGCAATTAAAAATTATTCATCCTAATATTAATATTGGTAAGTATTTTTTTACTGTTAATCAATATGGTGACATAGTATATGGTTTAGGTGCTATTAAAGGAGTAGGTAAATCGGTTGTGCAAACTATTTTAGATGCTAGAAAGAAAGTACATATTTTTAATAGTATATTTGATTTTTGTATTTTAGTAAATAGTAAATGTATTAATAAACGTGTTTTAGAAAAATTAATTTTTTCTGGTTCTTTTGATGTATTTCAAAAAACTAGATCGGTATTAATACATTTAATACCTACATTAATAAAATTATCGAATCAATATAATAATTATAAGGATTCAAATCAATTAGAGTTATTTTCTCCTTTAATTTATGAAAAAAAAATATTACAAAAAATAGAGAATAAAATAACATTTTCTCATTTTACAAAAAAAAATCAATTAGATTATGAAAAAGATGTGTTAGGTTTTTATTTAACTGGTAATCCTTTAGAAGAATATATAGATGAATTAAATTTTTATACTAATAATATAAGGATAAAAAATATTTATCATTATAAAAAAATGAAATTAATAAAATTTTTTGGCATTTCATCATATGTTCGATTTAAATCTACTAAAAATAATAAAAATATTGTTTTTTTAGAATTAATGGATGGTTCTGAAAAAATAGAAATAATAATTTTTAATAAAGTTATTGATCAATGTAGAAATATTTTAATTAAAGATAATATATTAATTATTCAAGGGTATTTTATATCACATGGTTATAGTAAAAAGTTAAAATTTATTGCAAGTGATATTATAGATTTGAATATGGCTCGTAATAAATATGTCAAAAAAGTAATATTATTAATTCAAGAAAATATGAATTATAATGGTTTATTAAATGATATTAAAAAATCGGTTAAACCTTTTTTAGGTGGCACTATTCCAATTTATATCTCATATAAACGTAATAATAAAATATTTAATTTTAAAATGAATAATAAATGGAATATTAAATTAAATGATTTGATAATTAATAAATTAAAATTATTATTAGGTGAAAAATCTGTATATTTATATTTTCAATAGAATCATATTACATGTGATTATTGATATCGTTTATTATATGCATAATAATTTTTTTTATATGTATAATGTGTTTGATATGAATATTTATTCTTTTTTGATATTCTACAGTATTATTTGTAATAGTATTACTATTAATAATAATGATATGAGGAATACCAATTAAATTAGTATCTGAAAATATGATATTTTTTCTTTCATTTCGATCCTCTAATAAAACATCTATATTTTTTTGTTTAAATTGATTATATAATTTTTCTGAAATAGTTTTAATTTTTGAACAGTGATGTATATTCATTGGTATAATAATTACTTGGAATGGAGCTATATTAATCGGCCAAATTATCCCCTTATTATCATGGTTTTGTTCAATAATTGATGCAATTAATCTAGTTACTCCAATACCATAACATCCCATATAGATAAAATTTTTTTTTTGATATTGAGTATTTATTTGAAAATTAATTATTTTAGAATATTTTTTTCCTATATTAAATATATGTCCTATTTCAATTGCATGATTAATATGTATTTTTTTTTTATATTTCTGATTTTTTAATGTAATAATATTTTTTATTTTTATTTTTTTAAATTTTTGATTTAGTATATGTTGTGGGAAAATAATATTATTAATAATTACAATAGGTATAATATTTTTTAAATACATTAAATGCGTATCTAAAATAAAAGGAATAGGAAAATTTATTTTTTCTGTATGATGAATTAAATTTTTTATTTCTTCTTTCTGGATAAACATCATTGGATTATGATCAGAATATATTGTTTTAATTTTATTGATATTTAATATATGATCATATCGAATTGCTAATCCAATTAATTGATTATTGTGTTTTATAAGAAATATTTTTATTATTTTTTGTGGATATTGCAAAATTATTTTTTTAATATGTTCTATTTTTATATTATTAGAAAAATTTTTATATATATATTTTTTTTGATTAAAAATATTTTTTTTTTTGTAAATTTTATTAATTTCATTAATGAGGTTGGTATTTTTTTTTTTTTGTTTTTCAAAAACTAATTTATCTTCTCCATTTTTTGAAAGCGCTTGAAATTCATGTGAATATTTACCTCCTATAAATCCTGAACTAGCTGGAATAGCATGAAAATTTAATTGCATTTTTTTAAAAATTTTTATATATGTTTTATACATTGTATGATAAGTATTTTCTAGACAATTTTTATTCATATGAAAGGAATATGCGTCTTTCATAATAAATTCTTTAGATCTTATAATTCCCGCTCTAGGTCTCATTTCATCTCGAAACTTTGATTGTATTTGATATAATAAAATAGGTAATTTTTTATATGAATTAATTTGCTTTTTAGCAAAATCGGTAATAATTTCTTCATATGTTGGACTTAAGATAAAACAATTATTATTTCGATCATATAATTTAATTAATTCTTTGCCATATTGATTAAAACGATTACTTTTATGCCATAAATCTTCATTTTGCATAATTGGAAAAAGTATTTCTAATCCCCCAATATTATTCATTTCGTATCTTATAATATGTTTGATCTTTTGTAACACTCTTAAACCAGTAGGTAACCAAATATATAAACCAGATGATATTTTACGTATTAAACCTGCTTGTAGCATTAATGTATGACTAATGCATTGTTTCGAATGTACAATGTGTTTATTAGTATATAGTAAGTATTTACTTGTGCGCATAATTTTATCTTATAGGGGAAAAATAATAAATAATAATTTATTATTATATTTAAGTGTAAAATTTATTAAATATTTTAAATAATATATTTTATAATTTGAAAGATGAATTTTTGGTAAAATCATATTAAGGATATATATTATGAATTTTTATGATAGTCAAGAAAAGACGGAATCTCCTACCTTATTTAAAATTCAACAAGCACAACAAAAAGGTTTTAAAAATTATTCATATGAATTACATGTTTTCTTAATTTTTTTACTAGGTGTCACTATATTATATATTTATAAAAAAAAAATTTTATCTTTTTTTTTGAGAATGATGTCATATCATTTTATTTTTAATCATTCTATTATTTATAATAATAATTATATTTCTATTATTTTATTGCATGAATTACATAAAGTGTTTTTTTTTTTATGTATTTTTTTTATGTTGGCATTGTTTTTAATAATTAGTGTAATATTTTGTTTAAATGGTTTTTATTTATATTTTATACCTTTACATTTACATTGGTCTAAAATAAATATAATTAATGGTATAAATAACATTTTTTCATATAATAGTTTTATTGAATCTATTCAAATGTTTATAAAGATATTAATATTTTTTTTAATTTTATGTATTTATTCTTTTTATTATGTTTATAAAATAAAATATTTTTTTACATTTTCTCCAATGTTAACTTTTAAATTTACATTTCATATGATGATGTTATTTATTTTTTTACTTTGTATAGGTTTTATTCCATGTATTATATTGAATATTATATGGAAAAATTTTATTTATTATAAAAATTTAAGAATGAGTATTCAAGAAATTAAAGATGAATATAAATTTATGGAAGGGAATTTTACAATGCAAAAAAAATCATATTATGAAAATAAATTTATATATAAGAAAAAGAATATAAAAAAAACATATTTAGCAAATAAAATTAATACAAATAAATATTGTAATATACAAAATAAGTTTAAATAGTTTTCAGGAAATATATTTTTATCAACAAAAAAATATTTTATTTTTATGATTTTTTTATATTAATGCAAGATATTATAATTGTTTTGATATATTAAATATTTAATATTTCATTATATACAATATATTATGTTGTATAGTTAGCAATGAATAAATAATTATCATATACTATATATATGTATATAATATATTAGTTATATTGCATATTTATCAATAATACAAATAAAAATTATTTTAATATATTTTAAATGTGTGAATTATTTTTTTATAATAATTTATTTTTTATTAAGAGTATGTAATTATGCTATATTTAATATATTTATTGCAAATTAGCAGTTTTTTTAAAAGAATAAAATGGAAAGGTTTCACTGGTCCAGTAATTATTTTAATTATTTTGTTTATGATGATTTTACCTTTGTCATCTTTTATTTTAGATATTTTTTTTACCTTTAATATTGTCATTTCTATAATAATATTATTAGTTGCAATGTTTATTCGTAATACGTTAGAATTTTCAGTGTTTCCAACTGTTGTATTGTTTGCAACATTATTTAGATTATCATTGAATATAGCTTCAACGAGAGTAATTTTATTAAATGGTCATGTTGGAACATTTGCCGCTGGGCATGTAGTAGAGGCTTTTGGTCATTTTTTAGTAGGGGGAGATCTTTCTATTGGAATCATATTATTTTCTATATTAGTTATTATAAACTTTATAGTAATTACTAAGGGGGCTGGAAGAATTGCAGAAGTAGGAGCTCGATTTGCTTTAGATGGTATGCATACTAAACAAATGTCTATTGATTCTGATTTTAATGCTGGATTAATCAATGATCAAAAAGCTCGAATCCTACGATCTGAAGTGGCGCAAGAATCAGATTTTTATGGTTCGATGGATGGAGCAAGTAAATTCGTTAGAGGTGATGCTATTGCTGGGATTTTAATTATGATTATTAATATTATAGGAGGTTTAATTATTGGAATATTTAAATATAACATGCAATTATATGAAGCAAGTAGGGTATATACTTTATTAACTATTGGAGATGGTTTAGTTGCTCAAATACCAGCTTTGGTTATTTCAACAGCGACTGGTGTAATCGTAACTAGAGTTAATACTAATCAGAATGTCAGTGAACAAATTATTAATCAAATGTTTTACAATCCTCAAGTTATATTTTTAACTGGATTAGTTTTAGGTATTTTGGGTTTAATGCCTGGAATGCCAAATAGTATATTTTTGTTTTTTACATGTTCATTATTAATTATTGCTTATTTCTTATATAATTTACAAAATGAAAAAGTTAATGTTTCTATTACCCAATCTTACATGGACAAATTGAATAATCAATATGTTGATGATTTATCTTGGAATGATGTTGAGTTGGAAGATTTTATAAGGTTAGAAATTGGAAATTTTTTAGGTCCTATGTTAAGTTTAGAAAATAATAATAATTTATTTTATCAAATTTCAATTATTCGAAGTAATTTTGCGAAAAAAAATGGATTTTTACCTCCTATTATTTATGTTAAACATAAAAATCAATCTTTGAATTCAAAGTATAAAATTTTTATTAAAGGGGTTGAATATGGTAGTGGACAAGTTATGATGAATAAATTAATAGCTATTCGTACAAAGGATACGTTAAAAGATTTACCATATCCAAAAGTTACCGAACCAGTATTTCAATTACCCGCATATTGGATTAATTATGAAGATCAAGCATATGTTAAAAAGCAAAAATATAACATTATACATCCTGAATCGGTGATTATAACACACATAGATTATTTAATGTTGTTAAACTTAAAAAATTTATTTGGAAGACAGCAGGCTAAACAATTATTAGATTATATATTATCTAAAATACCTAAATTAGTTGAGGAATTAACCCCTAACTGTATTAGTTTAACATGTTTTCATAAAGTTTTACGTAATTTATTGTCGGAAAATATTCCTATTCGTGATGTTAATACTATTATAGAAACATTAATAGAATATGCTCCCATGAATTATAATTATAATGAATTAACTAGTTTAGTTCGTTTGTCTCTTAGTAAGTTAATTACTCAAACCTTTTTTTACAAACAAAATAAAGTATGTGTGATTGGTTTATCTAAAACTTTAGAGATAAGATTAACAAATATTGTTCAATCTGGTAAAAATGTTATTGATTCTAAATTAAGAAAAATAATTTTACAAAATACTAAAAAAGCTATTAATAGACAAAAAGAGATGAATCTTCCAATTGTTTTATTAGTAAAACATATTTTACGTTTTTTTATATTTTCGTTTATTAGAAAATATTTTTCTGAATTAATTATATTATCTAAATTAGAAATATCATATAAAAAAACCATTATTATACAAAATATTATTGATTGTGATAATTAAACTTACATATATTTTAGTATAGGTATTCCTAGAATATTTAATCCTGTCTTTATTATTTGACCTATAATATAAGATAGTTTTAAACGACTTTTTTTTACTTTAATTATTTTAGAGTATATAATAGGATATTTTTCATATAAAATAGAAAATAAAGAAGATAAATTAAATAAGTATTCACATAATATATGCGGAGTTCCTGTTTTTGAAACATATTTGATTATTTCTTGAAATTGAAAAATTTTAATAGATAATAGAATTTCTATTTTTTTTTTTAGAATTATTTTGTTGTTTATAAATTTGATATGTACATGTGATTTTTTAATTATGGATTGAATTCTAGTATATGTATATTGTATATAAGGAGCTGTATTTCCATTAAAAGATATCATTTTATCCCAATTAAATATGTAGTTTTTTTTTCTATTGTGAGATAAATCTGCATATTTAATCGCACTAATTCCAATAATTTTTGATAAATTCTTTATTTTTTTATTTCGGAAATTTGGATTTTTATTTTTTATAACATTTTTTGATTTTTTTATGGATTGATTAATTAATTGTTTTAATTTAATTAATTTACCTGATCTTGTTTGAAATGGTTTATTATTTTTTGATAATACCATGCCAAATGTATGATGTTCTAATATAGATTTTTTATGTATATATCCTGATTTTTGCGCAATAATTTGCAACTGTTTTATATGTTGTGTTTGTCTGATATCAGTATAGTAAATAATTTTATTGGCTTTTATTGTTTCTATCCTATATTTTAAACATGCTAAATCAATAGTGGAATATAAAAAATTATTATTTTTTTTAATAATCACACCCATTGATTTTCCTTCTTTATTTTTTATTTCATGGATATAAATAATAATTTTATTATTTTTTTCTATTGCTATTTTTTTTATTTGTAAATCTTGAATTAATTCGGGTATCATAGGAATATAAAAACTTTCTCCAAAAATATGTTGGTCTTCTAAAGTAATATTTAGCAACTTATATATTTTTTTATTTGCTTCCATGGTGGTATGAATAATTTTTTTCCATATATAAGTATATTTTTGGTTTTTATTTTTTAAATATATTAAACATTGTTTAGATTTTTCTTGAAACAATAGATTTTTTTTGTATATTTCTTTAGATTTTTTATAGCATTTTTCTATTTCTGGCAGTGAAATTTTTTTTATTTGATTGTATGAATATTTCTCTTTAATAAATTGTATTAACATACCAAATGGCTTTCCCCAGTCTCCAATATGATTCATTCTTATTACATTATGACCTACAAATTCTAGAATTCTAGCCATGACATCCCCTAGAATCGTAGAACGTAGATGTCCAACATGCATTTCTTTTGCCATATTAGGGGATGAATAATCAATTACAATTTTTTGAGGTTTTGTAGTTATAGTACCAAAGTTTTTATCATGAATAATTTTTTCTATATTTCTTGTTAACCATATTTCATTTAAAAAAATATTAATAAATCCTGGATTACAAAATCTGATTTTTTTAAATAAAAAGTATGATTGTAAATCAAACATAATTACTTTAGATAATTTCAGTACATTAATATTTAAATTTTTTGCAATTTTAATTATACCATTGATTTGATAATGACTAATATTTTGTTTTTTTGTTAAATATATGAAAGATATTTCTGATTCAGGAATATTATTTTTTAGTGCAGATTTTTTTATATATTGTAGTATTATAGATTGAAGAGTCATATTATTCTCTACATGAATTATTATTTTTATTAAATATTATAATCATTTTTCATGCGTATAACAATTAAAGTATTTTATATAATTATAAAGGAAATAAATAATCTTTCTTAAAATTAAAATTTTTATTTATGATAAACATAAAAAATATGTTGACATTTTTTTATAATGTTGTAATATGTATGTATAGTATGTAGTTGAGTACGCTCTTTTAAAATTAATCAAATAATTTGTGTGAGCACAAAAAATTAATAGCCAATTATTCTTTCTTATATAAAAGAATATATGCTTTAAATATTTAAAACACTATTTATATTGTTATATATAATAGTTATAACTGAAGAGTTTGATCATGGCTCAGATTGAACGCTGGCGGCAAGCTTAACACATGCAAGTCGAGCGGCAGCGAAAGAAAGTTTACTTTCTTGGCGGCGAGCGGCGAACGGGTGAGTAATATCTGGGGATCTGCCTAAAAGAGGGGGATAACTACTGGAAACGGTAGCTAATACCGCATAATGTTTTTTAAACCAAAGTAGGGGATTCATTTTTTGAACCTTACACTTTTAGATGAACCCAGACGAGATTAGCTTGATGGTAGGGTAAAGGCCTACCATGGCAATGATCTCTAGCTGGTCTGAGAGGATAACCAGCCACACTGGAACTGAGACACGGTCCAGACTCCTACGGGAGGCAGCAGTGGGGAATCTTGCACAATGGGCGCAAGCCTGATGCAGCTATGCCGCGTGTATGAAGAAGGCCCTAGGGTTGTAAAGTACTTTCGTCAGGAAAGAAAAGAAAATAACTAATAATTATTTTCCGTGACGTTACCTGAAAAAGAAGCACCGGCTAACTCCGTGCCAGCAGCCGCGGTAATACGGGGGGTGCTAGCGTTAATCAGAATTACTGGGCGTAAAGAGCACGTAGGTGGTTTATTAAGTTAGATGTGAAATCCCTGAGCTTAACTTAGGAACTGCATTTAAAACTAATAATCTAGAGTATCGTAGAGGGAGGTAGAATTCCAGGTGTAGCGGTGAAATGCGTAGATATCTGGAGGAATACCCGTGGCGAAAGCGACCTCCTGGGCGAATACTGACACTGAGGTGCGAAAGCGTGGGTAGCAAACAGGATTAGATACCCTGGTAGTCCATGCCGTAAACGATGTCGACTTGGAGGTTGTCTCCTTGAGAGATGGCTTCCGAAGCTAACGCATTAAGTCGACCGCCTGGGAAGTACGGTCGCAAGGCTAAAACTCAAATGAATTGACGGGGGCCCGCACAAGCGGTGGAGCATGTGGTTTAATTCGATGCAACGCGAAAAACCTTACCTGGTCTTGACATCCATAGAATCTCTTAGAAATAAGAGAGTGCCTTTTGGAGCTATGAGACAGGTGCTGCATGGCTGTCGTCAGCTCGTGTTGTGAAATGTTGGGTTAAGTCCCGCAACGAGCGCAACCCCTATCCTTTTTTGCCATCGGTACGGCCGGGAACTAAAAGGAGACTGCCGGTTATAAACCGGAGGAAGGTGGGGATGACGTCAAGTCATCATGGCCCTTATGACCAGGGCTACACACGTGCTACAATGATATATACAAAGGGAAGCAACTCTGTAAAGACAAGCAAATCTCACAAAGTATATCTTAGTTCGGACTGGAGTCTGCAACTCGACTCCACGAAGTCGGAATCGCTAGTAATCGTGAATCAGAATGTCACGGTGAATACGTTCCCGGGCCTTGTACACACCGCCCGTCACACCATGGAAGTGAGTTGCAAAAGAAGTAAGTAGTTTAACCTGCAAAGGAGAACGCTTACCACTTTGTGGTTCATAACTGGGGTGAAGTCGTAACAAGGTAACTGTAGGGGAACCTGCGGTTGGATCACCTCCTTAAAATAATGCTTTTAATTTTTTTAATCAGTGCTCACATAAATTAGTTGATTAATTTTTTAGAGGCTTGTAGCTCAGTTGGTTAGAGCGCACCCCTGATAAGGGTGAGGTCGGTGGTTCAAATCCACTCAGGCCTAAAATACCATACTGGGGCTATAGCTCAGCTGGGAGAGCGCCTGCCTTGCACGCAGGAGGTCAGCGGTTCAATCCCGCTTAGCTCCATTTATTATGATTTCATATTAATTTATACTAATTGAAAATTAATTGTTAATATTACAAGTCTTAAAAAAATATGATCGACCATAAAAAATATTTTGATCGGAAAATTGCAATTGATATAGAAACAACAGGAATGAATAAGTTAGGTAAAATATACCAAGGACATAGAATAATAGAAATTGGTTGTATTGAAATATTAAATAGAGAATTAACTGGAAATAATTTTCATGTATATATAAATCCAAATCAAAATATTGATAAAGAAGCTTTAAAAATTCACAGAATATCTAGAAAATTTTTAAGTAATCAGCCCGATTTTAGTTGTATATATAAAAGTTTTATAAAATATGTAGGTCATTCAGAAATTATAGTACACAATGCGAATTTTGATATTAGTTTTATAAATTATGAATTAAAAAAATTAAAAAAAAATATAAAAAAAATATCTGATTTTTGTAAAATAACTGATACATTAAAAATGGCTAGAATATTATATCCAGGAAAAAAAAATAATTTACACGCTTTGTGTAAAAGATATAATATTAATATAAATCAAAAAAAATTGCATAGTGCTTTATTTGATGCTCATATTTTAGCTAAATTATATTTATTAATGACTAGTAAACAAAAAAGAATTATATTTGAAGAATTAGAAAATACATTTTCAAATAAATTTTTTAATAAAAATGGTATAGAAAAAAAAGAAAAATTAATAATTATTCCAGCAAATAAAAAAGAATTGAATGAACATAATTTATATTTAAAAAATATGAAAAAAAAAAATATTTGTTTGTGGAATAATTAAGTAAATATAATAATATTATCAATTTAAATTGGTGCGGTAGTTCAGTTGGTTAGAATATCGGCCTGTCACGCCGGAGGTCACGGGTTCGAGCCCCGTCCGCACCGAATAAAAACGATATATAATACAAAAAAATTTTTAAAAAAAAAATTTATTTTATATTATATATTAAAATTATTAAAATTATTAAAATAATTAGGAAATTTTATGAGTAGAAGACATATTGTTACTTGGGACATGTTGCAAATTTATACTAAAAAATTAGCATATGAAATATATGCAATAAAAAAATGGAAAAATATTATAGCAGTTAGTAGAGGAGGTTTAGTACCTTGTGCTTTATTAGCAAGAGAGTTAAGTATAAGAAATATTGATACAATATGTATTTCTAGTTATAATTATACAACTTTCAAAAAAATTAAAATTATTAAAAAAACAAAGATATCTGATGAAAATACTATCATTATCGATGATTTAGTCGATACGGGTGGTACAGCTGCAGTAATT
Source organism: Buchnera aphidicola (Pterocallis alni) (assembly GCF_964059075.1). Taxonomy (NCBI): domain Bacteria; kingdom Pseudomonadati; phylum Pseudomonadota; class Gammaproteobacteria; order Enterobacterales; family Erwiniaceae; genus Buchnera; species Buchnera aphidicola. Next base: position 194,337 of record NZ_OZ060377.1, read on the forward strand.
AAAAAAATGTATCCTAAAACATATTTTGTAACTATTTTTGCAAAACCCCGTGGTAAGAATTTAGTAGACAAATATATTATAGATATACCTCAAGATGTATGGATTGAACAACCCTGGGATATGGAAATAACTTATCATACCCCATTAATATCAGAATCTGAAATTGTATAAATAAATTTTACATGCAATTAAGATAAAAATATTATATTATAATAAAAATATTTATATAAACATACTGGTTTATTATGACAATTAATGACATAAAAAATATAAAATGTAAGATTATAAAAGAAAGAAAAAATATATCTTTATTAAAAAAAAAAAAAAAAAAATATATAAAAGATATTTTTTATAGAATAAAAAAAGATATGAATAACATAAATAAATATTATTTATCTGATATAATTAAATCCATATTACCTAGTATAGATAGCTTAGAAAAAGCAATAGAATTATCTATAAAAGATGCACATGTAATTGAAATAAATGAAAAATTAAAAAAAATTATTAAATCTTTTATAAATTTATTTAAATTATATCACATAGATACAATAGATAAAATTCATGTTAATTTTGATCCAAGTATACATCAAGCAATATCTTTATTATATGTAAAAAATATTCAATCAAATTATGTTGTTAATGTATTACAAAAAGGATATAAATTACATAATCGTTTATTAAGACCAGCTATGGTAATAGTATCACAATAAATTAATCATATAAGGTATGATAGAAAATTAAAATTGATAAAAAATATATTATTATTAAAAATAAAAAAGCATATCATAATTTTTTTATTTATAAAATATTTGAAGCAGGATTAGTATTAAAAGGTTGGGAAGTAAAATCATTAAGAAAAAAAAAAGTAAATATTAGTAATGGCTATTTGTGTTTTAAAAATAATGAATTATATATTATTAATTTAAATATCGAACCAATAAATAGAAATAATAATACCATAGAATATAAAAATATAAGAAATATTAAAATTTTGTTAAAAAAAAATGAAATAAATTTTTTATATGGAAAATATAAAACGCAAGGTTATGCTTTAATAGCAATTTGTTTATATTGGAAATTATCATTTTGTAAATTACAAATAGCAATTGCAAAAGGTAAAAATACATATGATAAAAGAATGCATAAGAAAAAACAAGAATGGGAAATACAAAAAAAACAAATTTTAAAAAAAAATATAAAGTAAAATATTTACAATGAATTTACAGGATAGAATATGGATGCAATATGCTTTAATATTAGCTGATGAAGCGAAATATTATGGAGAAGTACCAGTAGGTGCTATTTTGATATTTGATAACAGAATTATTGGATCTGGTTTTAATTCTTGTATTAACAACCATGATCCAACAGCACACGCAGAAATAATAGCATTAAAAGAAGGTGGGAAAATTGTAAAAAATTACAGATTACTAAATACTACACTATATGTAACATTAGAACCTTGTATCATGTGTTTAGGAGCCATTTTAAATAGTAGAATTAAAAGGTTAGTAATAGGAACAAAATATAACAGTCAAAAAAAAAAAAATATGAAATATTAAATATATTAAAAATAATTAAAAAAAAAATGAAAATGGATGAATCTATTTCATTAAAAAATTGTATAAATATTATAAAAAATTTTTTTAAATTAAAAAGATATTAACAATACTTTTGATACTAAATTATTTTAATATAGTAATTGCTAAAATATATTTTTTTTCATCTGTTATACTAACATAAATATATTTTTTTTTTAACAAAAAAATAATATTTTTCATATGATCTAAAAAATGAATAATAGGTTTTCCTATATTATTATTTAATAATTCAAAATCTTTAAATTTTATATTATTTTTAATACCTGTACCTAAAGATTTTGATATAGATTCCTTAACTGCAAATCGTTTTGATATAAAAGATATTTTATCCACGCTTTTATCAAATAATATTACCTCATTTTTTGATAAAATTCTATTAACTAACTTATTACCAAATTTTTTAAATATTTTTTTTATACGATATCTACATACGATATCAATACCTATTCCATAATTATTCATATCTATATTTTTTTTCTTACCCATATGTATAAATTTACTTCTTGCTCAAGATATTTTTTTATATCATTTCTAGCTAATAAATTTCCTTGTTTTATTTTTTTACCTTTTACACCAATAATGATTTTTTTATGTTTATCTTTTTGTACAAAAATGGTTGCAAATATGTTGCATATACCTAATCTATTTACTTTATAAGAATCAATTTTTATTTGTATCAAATATGGTAATTCATGATGTAATAATCTTATAAATTTTTCACGAATAATTTCGGAAATCATAAATATTTTAGATACATTAGTAGTATAATTAGATGGAAATACATGAGGTCCGGAAGGGATATTTTTTTTTATTATTTCTAATAATATATTTATATTTTCTCCTGTTTTAGCAGATAGGGGAAGTATCGAAATAAATTGATATTTCTTTCTTACCCATTGTATAAATGGTAATAAAATAGTTTTTTTTTTTATAAAATCAATTTTATTAATTATTAAAATAGTTGGTATATTGTACTTTTTTATTTTTTTTAAACATAAATCATCTAATTGATTCCATATAGTTTTATTAATCATAAAAATTATTAGATTTAAATGATAATTGTGATATAAAATTGTTTTATTACAATTAATACCATATGTATTTTGTAATCCAGGAGTATCAATATATATTAATTGATATTGCAGAATATTTTTTACCCCTATAATATTTTTTATTGTAGTACCTGATTTATGTGAAGTAATAGAAATTTTTTTACCAATTATTTTATTTAATAAAGTAGATTTACCAACATTTGTTTTTCCAATCAATCCAATATACCCACAATAAGTTAAACATTTTTTCATGTTATACCTAATTTCATTAGTGCTTGTAAAGCAGCATGTTGCTCAGCTTTTCTTCGACTTGATCCAATTCCGATTAAAATATCTTGCATATCTATAATTTCACATTGTGTTGTAAATAACTGATTATGTGATTCACCATATACTTGAATAATATCATATTCTGGTAATGGTAAATGTTTAGATTGTAAATATTCTTGTAACCTCGTTTTTGCATCTTTTTGAGTATCCCCTGGACTAATCATTTTTAACCTTTTATTATACCAATTCAATATCAATTTTTCCGTAATTAATATGTTACTATCTAAAAAAATACTTCCAATTAAAGCTTCTACTGTATTAGCTAAAATAGACTCTCTTTTAGAACCTCCACTTTTTAATTCTCCAGGTCCTAATATCAAATACTTACCTAATTGAAACTCAAATGCAATTTGTGCTAATGTATTTCCTCTCACTAATGTGGCACGCATTCTACTCATATCTCCTTCATTAATATTAGGAAAATATTTATATAATGCATGAGCAATAACAAAACTTAAAATAGAATCACCTAAGAATTCTAATCTTTCATTATGATTCATACTAGCACTACGATGAGTTAAAGCCCTCTTTAAAAGTTTTTTTTGTACAAAAATATATCCCAAAATTTTTTGTAATTTGTCAAGCACAATATAATTCGCTTTTTAAATATTTCTTTCATTTATTAATATATTTTACTTGTTCTATACACATTTATTCCAATAGGCCAGGGTTTTTGATTTGGATCAACACTTAAAAAGATATATTCTACTTTTCCAATAATGTTTTTTTCTGATATACATCCAAAAGATCGACTATCGAAACTATTATCTCTATTATCCCCCATAACAAAATATTCATCTTTAGGAACGGTACATTTATTTAAATTTTTCGATATATTATCATTATTTTTTAATATATTTGGTTTATTATTATATATTAAAATATCATGTTTATGATGATTTAAATTTTCTTGTACAATACTAATATCATATTTTTCAGATTCGTTTTTTTGACTTAACCTCAACATGTTAATTATTTTTTGTTTTAGTATATTATTATGCACAAAGTGATCAGTTTCTTTAAAATCATAACTAATAAAAATTTTATTATTACTAATTCTAGAACTATTAGAACTGTTATAGATAGTAACAATTTTATTAATCTCATCATACATCAATTGATCTCCTGGTATACCAATAATTCTTTTAACATAGTATTTATTAGGATATTTGGGATTTTGAAAAACAACTAAATCTCCTCTTTTTGGATGGTGAAATGTTATAAATTGTACATTATTTAATGGATTTACTAATCCATAAAAGAATTTTTTTACTAAAATGTAATCACCAGGTAATAAAGCTGGAATCATAGACTGAGAAGGAATATAAAATGGTTCATAAATAAAGGATCTAATAATAAATACTACAAATAATACAGGAAAAAATGATCCTATAAATTTAAATATTGTAGAAACAAAACCTTGTTTGTTTTTATTAAAATAATTAATATCTTTTAATTCTTTTTTCTTTTTAAAAATATTGATAATTTTTCCACTGAACCAAATCACCCCTGTAAAACATACAGCACCAGATAAAATATTGATAAAAGTATTATGCATGGTATTAATCCTTGTATTATAATAGTATTATTTATGAGATATGATAGAAAAAAATGTTTCTTTAGGTATAGTAATATTACCAATTTTTTTCATTTTTTTTTTACCAATTTTTTGTTTATGTAATAATTTTTTTTTTCTGCTAACATCTCCACCATAGCATTTTGATAATACATTTTTTCTTAACTGTTTAATATTAGTTCTAGCAATAATATTATTACCTACAGCTGCTTGTATAGAAATATTAAATTGATGTCTTGGTATAAATTTTTTAATTTTTTCTATTACTTGCCTTGCTTTATAATATATATTATCTTTATGTAAAAATAAAGAAAAAGAATCAATTTTTTCTGAATTAATTAATATATTTAAACAAACTATATCAGTTTTTTTAAAACATAAAAAATTATATTCTAAAGATGCATATCCACTAGAAATTGATTTCAGTTCATCAAAAAAATTTATTATAATTTCTGACATAGGAATTTCATATTTTAATAACACCTGATGTTCGTGGTAAATAATATTATTTTGTATACCTCTCTTTTGTAAACATAACTTAATAATTTTACCAATATATTGTGAAGGTGTCAAAATATTACATGCAGCAATAGGTTCTCTAAATTCTTTAATTTTTTTAATTTTTTCTATTTTTGATGGATTATTTAAATATATAAGCTGATTATCCATGGTTTGAATTTCATAAATTACAGTAGGAGCAGTAGAAATAATATTTAAATTATATTCTCGTTCTAGTCTTTCTTGCACAATTTCCATATGTAATAATCCTAAAAAACCACACTTAAATCCAAAACCTAATGAAGAGGATGTTTCTCTCTCATAATATAATGCAGAGTCATTTAATTGTAATTTACTTAATGCAATTCTGAACATATCATATTGTTCTGAATCTAATGGATATAAACTAGCAAATATTTTAGAATTTACTTTTTTAAAACCTTCAATTACTTTATTAGTAGGATTAATATATGAAGTCAATGTATCTCCTACAGAAAAAGATTTAATATTTTTTGTACCACATGCAATCCAACCAACTTGACCAAATTGTAAATATTTTTTATTTTTAGATTTTGGGGTAAAAATACCCATTTTATTTACTGTATATTTTTTTTTTGTACTAAGCATTTGTATTTGATCACCTGTTTTTATAATACCATTTCTTATACGAATTAAAGAAATAATACCTAAATAGTTATCAAACCAGGAATCTATAATTAATGCTTGTAATTTAGAATTTATAGAACCTTTTGGTGCTGGAATATGTGTAATAATTTTTTTTAATATATTTTCTACTCCTAACCCTGTTTTAGCAGAACATGTTAAAATATTTTCAGTAGATAATCCAATTATATCTTTTATTTCTTTTATAACTTTTTTAGTATTAGAGTTTGGTAAATCAATTTTATTTAATATAGGGATCACAATCAGATTCATATTTAATGCCATTTGACAAGTAGCTAATGTTTGAGCTTCTACACCTTGACATGCATCAATAACTAATAATGCCCCTTCACATGCACTTAAAGAACGAGAAACTTCATACGTAAAATCTACGTGCCCTGGTGTATCAATAAAATTTAAATAAAATTTTTGTTTATTAAAAATATATTTAATAGTTACACTTTGCGCTTTAATTGTAATACCTCTTTCTTTTTCTATATCCATCGAATCTAACACCTGATTAAACATTTCTCGTTTACTTAAACCACCACAAATTTGAATAAATCTATCAGAAAGGGTAGATTTTCCATGATCAATATGAGCAATAATAGAAAAATTTCTTATAGAATTAATGTTTTTCATTTTTTATTTATCATCAAATATTTTCATACATATTTTATATTAATGTAATATTTTATAATATTTATATAATATACTATAATTTATTATAATAAATATATTTATTGATTGAAATCAATAAAAATTTTCATATAATTTAAGTTCATATAAAATGTTATTATATCATGAAAAAAATAAATTTAAAAAAGTAATTGTAGCCATGTCTGGTGGAGTTGATTCTTCAGTTTGCGCTTATCTATTATTGCAACAAGGATATCAAGTAGAAGGTATGTTTATGAAAAACTGGGAAGAAGACGATAAATTTAACTATTGCGCTTCAGAACAAGATTTAAAAGATGCGAGAGAGGTGGCAAAAAAAATAGGAATATACCTACATGAAGTAAATTTTTCTACAGAATATTGGAATGATGTTTTTAAAAATTTCTTATTGGAACATCAAAAAGGAAACACTCCCAATCCTGATATTTTATGTAATAAAAAAATAAAATTTGGCATTTTTTTTGATTTTGCAATCAATCATTTACAAGCGGATTATATTGCAACTGGACATTATGTTCAAATACAATCTTTAAATAATCAAAATATGTTAATACGTGGGAAAGATTGTAATAAAGATCAAAGTTATTTTTTATACACTTTGAAACATCAAAAATTAAAAAAAATATTATTTCCAATAGGAAAATTTTACAAAACCGAAATACGTAGTATAGCAAAAAAAATTCACCTACCTAATGCGAATAAACCTGATTCCATGGGTATTTGTTTTATTGGTGAATCAAATATGAAACAATTCTTAAATCGTTTTATTAAACAAAAAAAAGGTAATATAGTAGATGAATATGGTTGTATTATTGGAACTCATACCGGTTTAATAAATTATACAATTGGGCAAAGAAAAGGTCTAGGTATTGGTGGAAAAAATCATAAAAAGAATATTCCTTGGTATGTATTAAAAAAAAACTTAATAAACAATTCCTTAACTGTAGTGCAAGGAATAAATAATCATCAATTATTATCTTATGGATTAATTGCACATAATGTCAATTGGATTAATAAAATTAATATTAGTAATAATTTTTTTTGTACTGCTAAAACAAGATATCGTCAAAATGATATTCCTTGTCAAGTACAATTAATTACATTAAAAACTATACAAATTATTTTTCAAATGCCAGTATTTTGTATCACTCCAGGTCAATCAGTGGTGTTATATTCCTATCAAGTATGTTTAGGTGGAGGTATTATTCAAAAAATAATTCCTAAACTTTATATATAATATTAATATATTTCATACTAATATCACATGCATAATATTCAGAGATAAAAAAATGAATTATTCTGACCTGTTAGCCATATCTCCTATTGATGGAAGATATAAACAAAAAACATTCATGTTGAAAAATATATTTAGCGAATATGCATTTTTTAAATTTAGAATTACAATAGAAATTGCATGGTTGCAAAAGTTATCCTTAACATCACATATTACAGAATTACCTGCTTTTAATGCTAAAATTAACAATATGTTAAATAATATTATAAAAAATTTAAACTATCACGATATAAAACAAATTAAACTAATTGAAAAAAAAACCAACCATGATGTTAAATCAATTGAATATTTTTTGCAAAAAAAAATATATGTTAATTTATTTAATTCACATATCATTAATTTTATTCATTTTGCTTGTACTTCAGAAGATATTAATAATTTAGCATATGCATATATGGTTAAAAAAACCAGATGCAAGATACTAATACCGTTGTGGAAACAAATGACCTTGAAAATTAAAAATATTAGTCATTTATTAAAAAATATTAATATGTTATCACGTACACATGGGCAACCGGCTACTCCAACTACCATGGGTAAAGAAATGATTAATTTTTATTATCGTTTAAATCGTCAATTAATACAATTACAATATATCAGTATATTAGGTAAAATAAATGGTGCTACAGGAAATTATAATGCACATTATGCTAGTTATCCTACAATTAATTGGAATAAAATAAGTCAGGAGTTTATTTTATCTTTTGGTATACAATGGAATGCATATACTACACAAATTGAACCCCATGATTATTTATCTGAGTTATTTAGTTGTATATTTAGATTTAATATTATATTAATAAATTTTAGCCAAGACATTTGGAACTATATTGCATTAAATTATTTTAAACAAAAAAAGATAAATCAAGAAGTAGGATCTTCTACTATGCCTCATAAAATTAATCCTATTAATTTTGAAAATGCAGAAGGCAATTTAGGATTATCAAATGCAATAATATATTATATGAACACTAAACTCCCTATTTCAAGATATCAGCGTGATTTAAGTGATTCCACAGTATTAAGAAACATTGGTGTAGTAATTAGTTATGCAGTTATTGCATATCAATCTATATTATCTGGGATAAAAAAAATTAGCATTAATATAAAATATATGATACTAGATTTAAATAAACAATGGCAATTACTAGCCGAACCTATTCAAACCATTATGCGAAAATATAACATATCTAATGCATATGAACAATTAAAACTAATCACTAGAGGTAAAAATGTTAATATACAAAATATACATCATTACATTGATTCGTTAAATATTCCTCTATATGAAAAAAAAAAATTAAAAAAAATTACCCCTACAAATTATTTAGGTTATTCGCAATATATAATAAAAAATTTGTGTAATTAATATTTCATTATTTATAATTATTACAGATATATAATTATTTGATAAAGGTTTAATATGCATATATTACAAAATAAAAAAATTTTAGTAACTGGAGTATTAAATAAATGGTCTATTTCATACGGTATAGCTCAATCATTATATGAACAAGGTGCATCATTAGCTTTTACATGTATAAATAAAAAAAATAAAAAAAAAATACAAAAAATTGCTAAACAATTTAATTCTGATATTGTTATTACTTGTAATTTATTTAAAAATCATAATATGAAAAAATTATTTTTTAATTTATCTAAATATTGGAATAAATTTGATGGATTTGTACATTCTCTAGCATACGCATCTAATATACAATTGCAACACAATTATATTAAAATAATAAATAAGCATGATTTCAATACTTCACATAATATTACTTCATATAGTTTAATCTCTATGATTAAAGAATGCAAAAATAAATTAAATAAAAAATCTTCTATAGTAACTTTAACTTATTTAGGATCCAATGTTGTAATACCGTATTATAATATTATGGGGTTGGCAAAAGCATCTTTAGAATCAAATGTTCGTTATATCGCTAATCTCATTGGAATAGATCAAATTAGAATTAATGCTATTTCAGCTGGAGTAATAAAAACTACTTCTTCTTATAATCTTCCTAACTTAAATAAAATATTATCTTATACTAAAAAATATTCTCCCATTAGAAGATTAATTACTATTAAAGAAATTGGTAATACTGCTGCATTTTTATTTTCAAATTTATCTAGTGGTATTACTGGACAGATTATATTTGTTGATGGGGGTTTGAGTATATCGAATATGAATCATCTATATTGAATGTTATATAATATATAATATAAATATAATGTATTATATATTACCATTTTGTTAAAAATTATTTATTAATTTTTAAAATATATTATATATTACAAAAATAAAATAATCAATTATATAAAAGAATATTATATACGTTTTTTATTAAACAATTTATTTATTAAAAAAATCGAAATCTAAAATTATTAATATTATTACATATAATATAAAAGTAAATTATTAAATATTCCATTACATATTTTATTACTATTTCTTAATTGATAATATCAAACATATAAAATATACTTAAAAAATAGTATTTTATATACATTAAATAAAAAAATAATATAAATGTTATAATGATATTATATACATATTAATTCATATAAATTAGGTATTAAAATTATTATGTAAAAATTATTAATATATAAATCAATTATTAAAAAATTTATATATAATATATTTATAAACAAATATATTATAATATTATATTAATATAATTAATATTTTTTTTGGAGATTCAGTGGAACATTTAAAATTAGATTTTTCGATATATATAAATTTTTTTTCAGAATTATTTGCATTAATTAATCCAATAGGTATGATTCCTATTTTTATTGCTATGACACAATTTGAATCTAGTCAAGAAAGAAAAAAAATTAATATTATTTCAAATCTGGCAGCATCTATTATCTTAATTTTATCATTATGGTTCGGTAATATTTTTTTACATTGTTTTGGAATTTCTATAGAATCTTTTCGTATCGCTGGAGGAATATTAATTGCAAGTATTGCTTTATGTATGATTAATGGTACTTTAATGAATACTATCACAAAAAAAAATAAAAAAAAAACACTTTGTAGCATAGAAAATATTAGTGTTGTACCATTAGCAACACCTTTAATTGCGGGTCCGGGAGCTATTAGTTCAACTATAATTTGGAGCACACAACATGCAAATTATATAAATTTATTAATTTGTAGTATAATAATATTATTATTTTCTATATTATGTTATATTTTATTCCAAATTGCACCTTATATTATAAATTTTTTTCAACCTTCCAGAATAAATATTTTAACAAAAATTATGGGATTGTTATTAATGTCCATAGGTATTGAATTTATCATTACTAGTATTAAATCAATTTTTATTCAATTAATATAAAAGTTATATAAAATATTATTGTAAATATTTATATATCAATTATGAACTTATATAAAGTGATAAAAATTTGAAAAAAAAATATATTATAATGCGAAATTTAGGATTATCATATTGGAATAATATTTATTATAATATGAATATTTTCACTAAAAATAGAAAAAAATGTACCATAAATGAAATTTGGTTTTTGGAACACTATCCAATATTCACAACAGGACAAACAGAAAGTAATAATAAATTATTATATATTAATAATATTCCAATTATGAATGCGAACCGAGGTGGTAAAATAACATATCACGGTCCAGGACAACAGATAATATATTTATTATTTAATCTAAAAGAAATGAAAATAAATATAAAAAAATTATTATATTTAATTGATCAAATTATATTAAGCACATTATATTATTTTTGTTGTTTAGGGCATAAAAAATTTATTAATCCTGGTATTTATATACAAAATAAAAAAATATGTTCTATTGCTTTGAGAATTAAAAAAATATTTTGTTTACATGGATTGGCATTAAATATCATGACTAATTTAACACCATTTAAATATATTTCCCCTTGTGGAAATAATAAAATTAAAATGGATAACATTTCTACTTTTATTAAAAATATTACATTATATAAAATGAAAAATATTTTAATAAAAAAATTTTTATATTTTTTAAATCAAAATGCATTTATTTATTATTAATTTTTATATCTATATAATATTTATGTATATATTATAATAATATTAATATAATTTATTGTACAAAATACATATGATACGTAATATACAAGATAAAAAATTTTTATTCCAAAATAATAGTATAATCAAAAAAAATACTTTAAATAAACCCAATTGGATAAAAATAAAATTACCTACTTCTTCTGCAAAAATTCATCAATTAAAAAAAATATTACGTAAAAACTCTTTACATACTGTATGCGAAGAAGCATTATGCCCAAATTTAACAGAATGTTTTAATAATAAAACGGCAACATTTATGATTCTCGGTAACATATGTACTAGAAAATGTCCATATTGTAATGTTACGAAAGGTAGACCAAATACTGTTGACCCTTTAGAACCTATTCATTTATCTAATACAGTATTTGAAATGGGTATTAAATATATAGTTATTACTTCTGTAAATAGGGATGATCTAAAAGATGGAGGCGCTATACAATTTAGTAATTGTATTAAAGAATTACGTCACAAAAAAGAAATTAAAATAGAAATATTAGTACCAGATTTTAGAAACTCTATCCAACAATCTATTCAAATTATTTCACAAAATCCTCCTGATGTATTTAACCATAATTTAGAAAATGTACCTAGATTATATAATTTAATTCGACCTGGAGCTAATTATTATAATTCTTTAAAGTTATTACGTGATTTTAAAAAATATAACCCTACTATTCCTACTAAATCAGGATTAATGTTAGGATTAGGAGAAACAAATCAAGAAATTATGATGGTGTTAAAAGATTTACGAGCAAATAAAGTGGATATGTTAACATTAGGACAATATTTACAGCCAAGTAAAAATCATATACCAGTTAAAAAATATTTTACTCCACAAGAATTTGAACATTTTCGAAAAGAAGCGTTATCTTTAGGATTCAAGCATGCGCTATGTGGACCATTAGTTCGATCATCCTATCAAGCACATATTCAACAAAATTAAAATCATTTTATACATTTAGGATATTTATGAATCAAATTAATACATTTAAAAAAACAAAAATTATTATCGCTTTAGATTATCCTGATGTTAAATCTGCTATGCAATTAATATTTCAATTAGATCCTACGATATATAAATTAAAAATTGGACAAGAAATGTTTATTCGATTTGGAAAAAAATTTATACATCAATTAAAAAGTTTAAATTTTGATATTTTTTTAGATTTAAAATTTCATGATATTCCAAGTACTATTTTTAAATCTGTTTATGCTGCATCAGAATTAGGAGTATGGATGATTAGCCTACATGCATGTGGTGGTATTAAAATGATGCAATATGCTAAAAAAGCAATAAAAAATTGTAATCAACCCCTTCCGTTATTAGTTGCTGTGACTGCTTTAACTAGTTTTTCTATTAATCACCTTCAAAAGATTGGTGTTACAGTTAGTTTAAAAGAATATATTCTACAATTATCAAAAATAATACAATTATCTAAATTAGATGGGATAATATGTCCGGGAGTTATGTCTAATGTAATTAAAAATACCATAGACTACTCTATAAAAACAATTGTTCCTGGAATTAGATTTAAAAATCATATTTCTCATGATCAAAAAATAATCACTACCCCTCAAAATATTAAGAAATATAACATTAATTATATTGTCGTTGGTAGAACAATAACGCAATCTACAAATCCATTAAAAAAATTAAATAATATATTAAACTATATATAATATACTTATTAAATATTATTTAATTGAGTGAATATGAAAATTAAACTTATACAACAAGCTAAGTTACCTACACCTTGGGGTGAATTTATAATTATTGGTTTTGAGGAAACACTGAAAGAAAAAAATCATATTGCATTAATTTATGGTAATTTAAATCATAAAAAACCAATTTTAGTTAGAATTCATTCAGAATGTTTAACTGGAGATGCTTTATTTAGTTTACGATGTGATTGTGGATTTCAATTAAAAAATGCTTTAATGATGATTGCCGAACAAGGAAATGGAATATTAATATATCATAGACAAGAAGGTAGAAATATCGGATTATTAAATAAAATTAAAGCTTATAATTTACAAGATTGTGGTTTAGATACTGTAGAAGCAAATCATAAATTAGGATTTTCTTCTGATGAAAGAGATTTTATGATTTGTGCAAATATATTAAAATTAATGAATGTTTATACAATTAATTTACTAACTAATAATCCTTTAAAAATTACCATGTTAAATAAATACGGTATTAAAATTATTGATAGAATTAATATGAATATTCAACAAAATGATCAAAATACTAAATACTTAAATACTAAAAAAAATAAAATGGGACATTTAATACATAACATAAAATAATATTTTATAAAAAATATAAAATAATAATATAACAATTATATTAAAAAATAAAAAATTATTATATTATTAATGTTCATTTTAACGCAGTAATATTATGTAAATATTATAAATGATCTTTTTTATTATGCAAATAACTTATACAGGTAAATAGTACATAAATTAATATAGCAAATAATATAATTTTATAAAATATATTACAATATAAATTGTATATTAAAAATAATAAATGTAAAGAAATTAATGTTAATATCGTATTTATTAAAAAAATAAAATTTTTACACAATGTAAATACAAACATGGTCATCATCAATACTACTAATAGAAAATATTTTATATTTGTTTTGGTAAAATAATATTTTAAAGATGTATTGCGATTTTTTAAAAGAATACCTATAGGTAACACAAAAAACAATATCAACAATATTACAATAAAAAAAATCAATATTTTAAAAAAAAATAAAATAATAAAAATGAATGTAAATATTATAAACGATTTCAAAAAAAATTGATAATGAATATAATTTTTAAAACTGATAATTTTTATTATTATCATCATTATAACAGTTAGTATAATACTCTCAAGGAAAGTAAACATAATTTTTTATAAAAATCCTAATAATTATAGTATCTTAAATATAAAGAATATATATTAACAATCATATTAATAAACTATATTTTGGTTGCCATTTTAAAAATTTTTACTAATTCTTTAATTTTTTTTAACATTATATCTTCTGTAGATTGATATTTTTGTATTACTTTGATAATAATTGAACCACATATTATTCCATTTATACCGGAAGATAATGCAAGTTTGATTTGAGATGGTTTAGAAATACCAAAACCTTGTAAAATAGGAACAGAAGTATTATTTTTTAATTCTTTAATAATATCTACATTAGGTATAAACGTTGTATTTTTTAAACCAGTTACTCCAGAACGAGTAGTTAAATAAATATATCCTGTTCCTAAATATGCTATCTTTTGTATTAATTGTTTTGAAGAGTTGGGAGGAACAATAAAAATAGAAGATATATTATAAAAGTCAGCGTGTTTTTTAAACAATAAATACTCTTCTATTGGAATATCTGGTATTAAAACAGAATCTATATTGGTTATTGCACATAATTTATAAAAATTTTTTATCCCGTAATTAAATACCATATTAGCATAAACTAATATACCTATTGGAATATGAGAATATTTAATACGTATTTTTTGAATAATTTTAAAACAACGAGATACTGTAATACCATTATTTAATGCAGCAGAATTAGATTTTTGTATAATGGAACCATCAGCTAGTGGATCAGAAAACGGTATACCTAATTCTAGTGCATTAGATCCATATAAAAGTAAATTATCAATAATTTTATAAAAAAATTGTATAGAAGGATATCCAATAGTAACGAAAGGTACAAAACAACCCTCATGTTTATACTTTAATTCTTTAAAAATAACATCATATCTATTCATGAAATATACCTTGTTGAAAAATATTTTTATGTACTGTATGAATATCTTTATCACCTCTACCAGATAAATTTACTACTATAATCTGTTTTTTGTTTGGATTTTTTTTCATTACTTTTAACGCATATGCTAGAGCATGAGCAGATTCTAAAGCTGGAATAATTCCTTCATGTTTACTTAAAGATATAAAAGCATCCATTGCTTCTTTATCAGTAATGGAACAATAATGTGCTCTTCCAATAGAATATAAATAAGCATGTTCTGGTCCAACTGATGGAAAATCCAAACCAGCAGAAATAGAATGTGAATTTTCAATTTGACCATCATCGTTTTGTAACATTAAAGATTTCATTCCAAAGTAAATTCCAGGTTTTCCATATTGTAATGGTGAACCATGTTTTTTAGTATTAATACCCATTCCACCAGGTTCAATACCAAATAGTTTTACATCTAGATTATCAATAAAATCATAAAATATACCAATCGCATTAGATCCTCCACCTACACAAGCGATCACCATGTCTGGTAATGATGATTCAGTTTTCAAAATTTGTTGTTTAGTTTCTATACCAATAATTTTTTGAAATTCTCTTACCAAAGTAGGGTAAGGATGTGGTCCAGCTGCTGTACCTAACATATAATAACTATTTTCATAATGCTCAGACCAATCACGTAGTGCTTCATTACAAGCATCTTTAAGAGTAGCAGATCCATTATCAACCGATATTATTTTAGCTCCCATTAATTGCATTCTAAAAACATTAGGAGATTGTCTTTCCATATCCTTAGAACCCATATATATTCTACATTTTAAATTTAATAATGCGCAAGCAAAAGCAGTAGCTACTCCATGTTGACCGGCACCAGTCTCTGCTAATATTAATTTTTTCTTCATTTTTTTAGCTAATAATGCTTGCGCTAATACTTGATTTGTTTTATGTGCTCCTCCATGAAGTAAATCTTCTCTTTTTAAATAAATTTTTGTTTTAGTACCATATGTAATATTTTTACATAAAGTTAAAGGAGTAGGACGACCAGCATAATTTTGCAGTAAATATAATAATTCGTTTTGAAAATTTATATCATTTTTATATTGCATAAAATAAATTTCTAATTCTTGCAAAGCTGGTACTAAAATTTGTGGAACATATATACCACCAAAATTACCAAAATATGCATTTAATAAAGTCATAACATATATTTCCAATTATTAATATTAAATTATGTAAAATCATTTATTTATACTACAAATTCTTTAATTTTTTAAATAATAACTGCATTTTTAAAAAATTTTTTATACCAGGTGTAGTTTCTATTTTAGAATTAAAATCTAAACCAAAACAATTATATTGCATGGCTTTCATACAATTTTTCACAGATAATCCTCCTGATAAAAATACATTGCTTAGATTATATCGATTTAATATTGACCAATCAAAACATTTTCCACTTCCTCCTTGATCATTATCAAATAAATAAAAATCAATATATTTACATTGTATATTTTTTTTACATTTATTCATATCTAACGCTTTATAAATTTTTATGTTTTTTGGTATAATATTTTTTATATTTATAATATATCTTATATTTTCATTTCCATGTAATTGAATAGCATATAAAGATAATATAATTATAATAAATTTAATTTTTTGTATATTTTCATTTTTAAAAACACCAATATATTTTAATTTAGATTGACAAACTATATTTTTAGCTACATGTATATTAATTTTTCTAATGGATGTTTTAACAAAAATTAAACCCCCATAAACTGCACCTAATTTTTGTATTCTTTTTGCATCTTTTACTCTAGTTAAACCACAAATTTTGTTATTCCCAAATATTATACTATTAATTTTTAGAGTAATATTACTAGATTTCATAATCGATGAACCGATTAAAAAACCATGCACTACTTTTTTTAATTTTTGTACTTGTGTATGATTATAAATTCCTGATTCACTAATAATAATTTTATTTTTGGGAATCAATGGAGCAAGTTCATAAGTTTTATTTATATTAATAGATAAATTATGTAAATTTCTATTATTAATACCAATAATTTGTGCATTTAACTTTATAGCTCTATATAATTCATTTTTATTATTAATTTCAGTAATAATACTCATATTTAAACTATGCGCAAGATTTGATAAAATTATATATTGCGAATCATTTAAAATAGAAAGCATTAATAAAATAATATCAGCTTGATAATACCGAGCTAAATAAATTTGATATGGATCTATAAAAAAATCTTTGCATAAAATGGGTTGTTTAACTAATTGATGTGCTTCTAATAAAAACTCAAATTTACCTTTAAAATATTTTTCATCTGTTAAAATAGATATTGCTGTAGCATGATTTTTATATTGTGCGCATATTTTTTTTATATCAAATGTATTATGAATCCGACCAATAGAAGGAGAATATTGTTTTGCTTCTAGTATAAAAAATGGAGTATTTTTTTTAGATATATCGTAAAAATCCCTACTAGAATGACTAATATTTTCTTGTAATTTTTTAATAGGTTGTTTGACTTTTCTATC
This sequence comes from Buchnera aphidicola (Pterocallis alni), assembly GCF_964059075.1. Lineage (NCBI taxonomy): Bacteria > Pseudomonadati > Pseudomonadota > Gammaproteobacteria > Enterobacterales > Erwiniaceae > Buchnera > Buchnera aphidicola. The sequence continues at coordinate 212,459 of NZ_OZ060377.1, forward strand.
TTTTAACCATTCAATTTTATTATATATAATTTTTTTTAATATATCATTACTCATAATTAACTCTTATTACTAATATTTTGTATGTGTTTAATTAATTCACCTCTACGGATTTTTTCAAAAACAATTTTTGTATTTTCTTTTAAATCTTCATAACCAAACAATTTTAATATAAGAGCAGTATTTACTGCAATTAAATTATAATATTCTACACTGCTGTTTCCTTTACAGATATCTTCAAAAATTTGATATTTTTTTTGAATAGTATTATACATAAAAAATTTTTTGGGTACTTTACGAACACCAAAATCTTCTGGATGTAATTTATATGAATGAATTCTTTCTTGATTAATTTCTAAAACATGTGTAACACTATGTAAAGTTACTTCATCAGTTCCGTCACTGTGAATAATCATAGCTCTTTGTACATTTAATAAGTTTAAAATATGTGCCACAGGTAATAATAAATCTTTTGAATATACACCTATTACCGATAAAGAAGGTTCTGCTGGATTTATTAAAGGACCTAAAATATTAAATATAGTACGAGTATTTAACTGTTTTCGAATTTCAGAAACATATTTAAATGCACTATGATAGTGTGGAGCAAATAAAAAACAGATATTGTTTTTTTCTAACATATTTCGGGCATCTTTTGGATGTAAATTAATAGCAATATTTAATTTTTTTAATATATCAGCAGAACCTATACTACTTGATACACCTGTATTACAATGTTTAACAATTTTTAATCCAAAAGAAGAAGCTAATAAGGCACTTAATGTAGATATATTAATAGTATTCATATAATCTCCACCAGTACCAGTAATATCGGCAAATAAATATTTTGGCCTAGGGAAAAATAAAATATTTTCTTGACATGCTTGTATAGCTCCGATAATTTCATCAATAGATTCTACTTTTAGTTTCATAGAGATTAATATAGCAGTTATTTGTGCAAGAGTTAATTTATTTTTTAAAATCAAATTAAAAATGTAATAACTTTCTTTTTGATTTAATGAATGAAAATTATATAATTTATCAAATATTTTTTTTATCATTTTCAATTCTTCATAATTAATTAATATAAAATATTAATTACATTATATATTTTACTATATAATTTAATTAATATTTCTTAAATAGAATATAGTAAATTTTCTAATTTTTCAAATATTAGAATACATATTTTTATATATCTTTAACAATATGATTTTTTAGATAAATAATTTGATTATTAAGAAATATGTAGTTCAAATAATTACATTTTTATAAATGAAATAATGTATAATAAAAAAATATATATTATCAATCTTATCTATATTTAACATAATGACTATAATTAAATATTTTTTATAATAATAATTTAATAGTATTATATTATATATCATATTAAAATATTTATAAAAATAATTATATACATAATATTATGCAAAATACACAAAATAAAAATATTAATTTAACAAAAATAAATTTATTAAATTTAAATCGTAAAAAAATGTATAATTTTTTACAAAATATTAGTGAACCCAAATTTCGAGCTCATCAAATTATGATATGGATATATCATCATTTTTGTAATAGTTTTGATAATATGACTAATATTAACAATGATTTAAAAAAAAAATTAAATAATATAAGTACAATTACCCCACCCAAATTTATAAAAGAAATTATTTCTTCAGATAATACAATTAAATGGCTTGTTTCCGTAAAGGGAGGATTAATTGAAACAATTTATATTCCAGAAAAAAAAAGAGGAACACTGTGTATTTCATCACAAGTAGGATGTATATTAAACTGTCATTTTTGTGCTACAGGATTGCAAAAATTTAAAAGAAATTTATTAGTTTCAGAAATTATTGGACAAATTTGGATAGCTATAAAAAAAATAAATAAAATGGATGATCCAAAATATCCAAAAATTACTAATATAGTTATGATGGGCATGGGGGAACCATTATTTAACTTTAATAATGTTCTTACAGCAATTAACATTATTTCTGATACTTTTGGATTTAATTTCACAAAAAAAAAAATTATTATATCAACTTCTGGTATTGTTCCAGCAATATATAAATTATCTTCTTTATTAGATGTAAAATTAGCTATTTCTTTACATGCATCAAACGATACTTTAAGAAATAAATTAATGCCAATTAACAAAAAATATAATATATCATCTTTACTTAATGCAATTAAACAATTTATAAAAACATCTAAATTAAATAAAAAAGGTATTACTATAGAATATGTTATGTTACATAATATTAATGATAGTTTATTACATGCAAAAGAATTAATACAAATATTAAAAAATATACCTATTAAAATTAATTTAATTCCGTGGAATAAAATTCCAAACAGTATATTTAAATCTAGTACAAAAGAACAAATTAATAAATTTTTGAATTTTTTAAATCAACATAATATCATGACTACAATTAGAAAACCTAGAGGAGAAGATATTCAAGCAGCATGTGGACAACTAACAGGTAACTTACCTATTTTAAAAACAAAAACATAATTGCTATTAAATAAAATAAATATTTTAAAATTATTTCATATATTCTTACATAATAATAATATTATTAATTATATTATATGAGGATACTTCATGAAATATAATATTCATTCTGTTAAAGGAATGCATGATCACCTTCCGTTAGATGCAAGATTATTAAATAAAATAGAAAATATATTTAAAAAAATCTTATTCAATTATCATTATTCAGAAATTAGACTACCTATATTAGAAAAAACAGATTTATTTCAAAAATCAATTGGTCAAATTACTGATATTATTGGGAAAGAAATGTATTCTTTTAATGATAAAAATGGTCATAGTTTAACTTTAAGACCAGAAGGTACAGCTGGTTGTGTAAGATCAGTAATACAAAATAATTTATTATATCATAACAATCCAAAATTATGGTATTCTGGTCCAATGTTTAGATATGAACGCCCCCAAACAGGTCGTTATAGACAATTTAATCAACTGGGTATAGAAACATTTGGTTTTTCAGAACCATATATAGAATTAGAATTAATTACTATTATCAATAAATTTTTTAAAAAATTACAAATTGATCCACATGTAACATTAGAAATCAATTGCATTGGTTCTATACAATCCAGAATACAATACCAAAAAAAATTAAAAAATTTTTTAAATAAAAATATACATCTATTAGATAAAAATTGTATTTACCAATTATATAATAATCCCTTGCGGATTTTAGATAGTAAAAAAAAAAATATACAAAAACTATTATTAAATGCTCCCATTTTAATTAATTATATTGATAAAAAATCAAAATTTTATTTTCATCAATTATGTTATTTAATGAATTATTTTAATATTAAATATACTATAAATTATAGATTAGTAAGAGGATTAGATTACTATAATAATACTGTATTTGAATGGAAAACAAAATCTTTAGGTACACAAAATACGATATGCGCAGGAGGAAGATATGATGCATTAGTTCAACAATTAGGGGGACCAAGTACTCCTTCTTGTGGTTTAGCAATAGGAGTAGATCGATTATTATTACTATTAAAAAAATTATCTATCTTCCAACAAAAAAAAGATAAAATAGATATTTATATATTTTTCTCATTACAATCTATACAAATGTTGGTATTTGATGTATCAGAAAAAATTAGAAATTATAAACCTAATTTAAAAATATCATTAGAATTAAAAATAAAACCGTTTAAAAAAATATTAAAAAATATTGTACAATATAAATCTAAAATAATATTATTTTTAGGGGAAAAAGAAGTTAAATCAAAAAGAATTATTATATACAATACAAAGAATCAAATATATAAAGTTGTTAAAATGAAAAATATATTTACGATAATTAATTCTATATTTTTATAATATATAAAAATAATTACAATTTATATAATTAAGTTAAAAAAAATATGAAAAATAAAAATTTTATTCAATATAATGATAAAAAAATATGGAACTATATTAAAAAAGAAACCGTTAGACAAGAAGAAAATATTCAACTCATCGCTTCTGAAAATTATGCAAGTATTGCTGTCATGCAAGCACAAGGATCACATTTAACAAATAAATATGCAGAAGGGTACCCATATAAAAGATATTATGGAGGTTGTAAATATGTTGATGAAATTGAATTAATCGCTATCAATCGAGCTAAAAAATTATTTAATGCAGATTATGCCAATGTACAACCGCATTCTGGATCACAAGCTAATTTTGCGGTTTATTTGGCTTTATTAAAACCAGGAGATTTAATTTTAGGAATGGATTTATCACATGGGGGGCATTTAACACATGGGGCAACAGTAAATTTTTCTGGAAGATTATATAAATCTATGTCTTATGGATTAGATAAAAAAGGGAAAATTGACTATCAACAATTATTAAATACTGCCAAAAAATATAAACCTAAAATGATCATAGGAGGATTTTCCTCTTTTTCAGGTATTATAGATTGGGAGAAAATGCGTCAAATAGCCAATATAGTCGGTGCATATCTAGTAATTGATATTGCTCATATTTCTGGATTAGTTGCTGCAAAACTATATCCTAATCCTATTGAATATGCTGATGTAGTAACATCTACTACACATAAAACACTAGGAGGGCCAAGAGGGGGTTTAATTTTATCAAAAAATCAAGATGATACATTTTATAAAAAATTAAATTCTTCTGTTTTCCCAGGAAGTCAAGGAGGACCATTGATGCATATTATCGCAGCTAAAGCTATTGCTTTTAAAGAAGCAATATATCCAGAATATCAAATGTATCAAAAACAGGTATTAAAAAATGCTAAAGTTATGACTCAAACTTTTATACAAGCAGGTTTTAATATTGTATCAGGAGGGACAAAAAACCATTTATTTGTAATTGATTTAGTCAATAAGAAAGTCACTGGAAAAAATATAGAAAAATCTTTAGGATTAGCTAATATTATTGTTAATAAAAATTCTATACCAAATGATTTACAAAATCCTTTTGTTACATCTGGTATTAGAATAGGAACTCCTGCTATTACTAGAAGAGGTTTCAAAGAATTAGAATGTATAACTATAACAAAATGGATAATAAACATAATTAATAATTATAAAAATATTAATCTAATATCAGATATAAAGAAAAAAGTATTAAAATTGTGTAAAAATTATCCAGTATACAAATAAATAATTATAATATAGTTATGAATATACATAACTATATTAAATATTTTACTCAATTAATTTAATAAGGTAGTTTTATTTTTATATTTGTATTTTTTGTAATATATTTTTTTCCTAAAAACGGTATTGTTCCTAAAAAAGGTGCTTTAATAAATTTTTTTATAGTATCAAGATATTCTATAAAATATTCTGTATTATTAGATAAACAATTAGCAAACCACCCTGAAAATTTTAATTTTTCTTTGATAATTAATTGGTAGGTTAAAATAGCATGATTAATACATCCTAATTTTATTCCAACAACTAATATAACAGGTAAATTTTCTTTTTTAATCCAATTTGATAATGTTAAATATTTACAAATAGGTGTATAAAAACCCCCAATTCCTTCTATCACAATCCAATTAGATTTTTGTTGAATTATACTTAATCTATGAGATAAAGTTGTCAAATTTATCAATTGATTTGCTTGTTTCATTAAAATACTAGGAGGCCCAGTATGATATAAAGAGAATGGATTGATAGTATTATATGCAAATTTTTCTGTACTATGATTTTTTAATAGTAAAACATCATTATTACAATATCCCGTATTAGTTTTAATACAACCACTAGAAATAGGTTTATACCCTGCTGTACAAAAACCCATTTTTTTTGCTTTATTTAATAATAAAATAGATACAGTTGTTTTACCAATATTTGTATCCGTTCCAGTAATAAACCATTTTTTTATCATATGTATATATATTTTATCTAAATAAAAATTTACACTACCTACTAATAATAGGTAGCACATTGCTGATCATAAAATATATTTTATATTAATTTATAGCAGCATTATAATAGTTGATATTATTATTGATATTGAATTTTTTTTTATGATTAACATAATTTAAAAATGCATTTTTAGAATATATACCCAATTTTTTAAATAATTTTTTATCCTTTTTTTGTGAAGAATTAGTTGTAGTTAATAATTTACAACCATAAAAAATAGAATTTGCTCCAGCAAGAAAACACATTGCTTGCATAGTTTCATACATATGTTCTCGACCAGCAGAAAGACGTATATAAGATTTAGGCATCATAATTCTAGTAATAGCAATAGTTTTAATAAAATCAAAATCATGTATTTTAGTATTGTTCTCCATAGGTGTTCCTGGTATTTTAACTAACATATTAATAGGAACACTATCAGGTATTTTTTTTAAATTAGATAATTCTAACAGTAATTTCGCTCTATCTGTTGTATTTTCTCCCAACCCTAATATCCCTCCAGAACACACTTTAATTCCAGATTGACTGACAATTTCTAGTGTATGTAATCTTTCTTCGTATGTTCTAGTAGTAATAATTTTTTTATACATTTCTGGAGAAGTATCTAAATTATGATTATAAAAATCTAATCCAGCATCAAATAATTGTTTTGCTTGTTCTATATTAATTGAACCTAAAGTCATACATGTTTCCATACCCATATTTTTAATTTTTTTAATTATTTTAATTAAATAAGGCATATCTTTTGCTTTAGGGTTTCTCCAAGCAGCTCCCATACAAAATCTATTTGATCCTGCATTTTTAGCATGTTGTGCTTTTGCAATCACTTTTTTAATATTTAATAATTTTTCTGATTTTAAATCAGTTTTATATCTTGAACTTTGTGCACAATATTGACAATCTTCTGGGCATAAACCTGTTTTAATTGATAATAAAGTACTAATTTGCATTTCACTGGGATTAAAATATTTCCTATGAATGTTTTGTGCAGTATATATTAAATCAATTAATGGTTTCTTAAATAATAAATTTACTTCTTCTAGTTTCCATTTTCTTTTCATGGTATATCCTATTTATTATTTTATCTTAAAACAGTTTATACTAAAAATATTTTAAACGTTAATACAAAACAATGAAAAAAAATAATTTTATCTTTGATTTACAACATATCTGGCATCCTTATGAATCTATGATTAAACCATTACCATGTTATATGGTTACTGAAGCTTCTGGAATACACTTAAAATTACAAAGTGGAATAAAAATAATTGATGGCATGTCTTCTTGGTGGTCAAATATACATGGTTATAATAATATAGAATTAAATAATGCAATGAAAAAACAAATTAATAAGATGTCTCATATAATGTTTGGAGGTATAACTCATAACCCTGCTATCAAATTGTGTAAAAAATTAATCAATATTTTACCAAAAAAGTTAGAGTGTATTTTTTTATGTGATTCAGGTTCTGTTTCAATAGAAGTAGCTATGAAAATGGCAATACAATATTGGAATATTTCAAAAAATCCAAAGAAAAAATTTTTAACAATTCATAACGGATACCATGGAGATACATTTTTAGCAATGTCAATATGTGATCCAATTAATTCTATGCATAGTATATATGAACATATTTTACCAAAACAATTATTTGCTAAACAACCAAAGATATCATATCATGAAAAATGGAATAATTATGATATCCATTCTTTTATTAAATTAATAGTAAAATTTAAGTCACAAATTGCAGCAGTAGTTATAGAACCTATCGTACAAGGTATAGGTGGTATGAAATTTTATCACCCAGAATATCTTAGACAAGTTCGATTGTTATGTAATATACATCATATTCCGCTCATTATAGATGAAATAGCAACTGGTTTTGGAAGAACAGGAAAAATGTTTGCCTATCAACATGCAAATATTGTACCAGATATATTATGTTTAGGAAAAGCATTAACAGGAGGTATGATGACTTTATCGGCTACTGTCACTAGTAAAAAAATTGCTAGTGTAATTAGTAATAGCAAACCATATAGATTAATGCATGGACCAACATTTATGGGTAATCCCCTTGCATGTATCGCAGCAAGTAAAAATATTTCTATATTGAGTAATAATAATTGGAAAAAAAAAGTTAAAAAAATTGAAAAGTATCTAAAAAAAAAACTACTTATATTATCTAATCATCCTCGTATTGTAGAAATACGTATTTTAGGATCCATTGCAGTTATTGAATGTTATAATTTTATTAATATTAAATTAATGCAAAATTTTTTCGTTAATCATGGTGTATGGATTCGTCCTTTTAAAAAGATAATATATTTAACGCCCCCTTATATTATTAAATATTTTCATTTAAAAAAAATAATTATTGCCATAACACATGCTATAAAAAATAATTTATTATTTTTAATATAAACTATTACATTAAATAATTTTTAAAATATTACATAATATAAAATATTATTACTATATTTAAACATATAATATAGTAATAAAAATTTTTTCTGTATAAGTACTTATATTAATATACTATAATGTATTTATTGAAATCCATGTAGGTTGTTTACCAACTTTATATTCAAATAATTGATTTAATGAACCATTATGCTTTACAATATTATATAATATAATAGTATTAGATTTTTGACCTGCACAAATTAAATATTTATCATTTTTGTCAATACAAAATGATTTAGGCTCTGCACATGTATGAAACTGATCAATCAATTCTAATTTATTATTAAAAATATGAAATCCAGTAATCGTATTGTGTAGTCTATCTGAGGCATACAAATATTTTCCACAAGAAGTAATATGAATATCTGCAGACCAAGCTTGTTGACTTACATTTTGTTTTTTAAATAAACTAATATTTTGTATGTTAATAATACACATATTTTGTTTATCTATTTTCCATACATCAATACTACCATTTAATTCATTCACACTATATAAATATTTTTTATTACTATGAATAGCCATGTGTCTTGGACCAGAATTATCTTTACATTGCACGTATTCAAGTAATTTTAATGTTATATTTTTTTTTTTAATATTATGTATATAATATAAATAAATACGATTAGATAATAAAGATGGAACATAAATACATTTATTAAAATCATTAATATTAACAGAATGACAACCTTGAATATTATTAATAATTTGTATCAGTTTATTAGGAAGATGATATTTATTAATCTGACTCATACTCATACAACCAGCATGATAGTAACCACAAAATAAAAATTTTTCTTCATCATCGCAAGATAAGTAATTAGGGCTATAAGGAATAGTTGAAGATCCAATTTGTTTTAATGTTCCATCGATTAATATATCATACACTAAAATTTTATAATTTGGTCTCACCCCAATGTATATTTTTTTTTTTTTTTTAAGTATAACTAATGGTTGTCCTTCTTGGAAGTTAGTATTTATAATTTGCTTTAAATACATTGTTCCATTTTGTAATAATTCCCATACTTCAATAGATTGATTTTTTGCAGTAACTATATACACTATTTGTTTCATATATAACCTAATAATATTTGAATAAATATAAATATATATTTTATTTTATTTGATGTTTTATTTTTTTTAAAAATTGCCATAACCATGTAATTCTTTCTATTTCATTAGAAATCACTTTAATAAAATAAAAAGAAAATACATCTTTTATTTTCCACTCCTGTACTTCAGATTCAAATATTTTTAGTAAAATATTAGAATTAATTACACTACTAGTTTCATTAAATGCAATAATTCCATCATGGTTATTGAATTCAACACTTTTAATTCCAAGATCGTTACATAATATCCTAATATTTGATATAATAAATAAATTTTCAGTTTCTTGAGGTAAAACACCAAAATTATCTATTAAATAAATTTTTAATTTTAGTAAATCATTTTTTTTATTTGATTCAAAAAATTTTTTATAAACATACAATCTAATATCCATATTAGAAATATAAGATTCTGGTAAAATATTTGGAATAAATAATCTAACCTTAGGTTGGATATTTTTTAAAAGAGTAAGTGATAAAGAGGTATTTTGTTTAATTAAGAAAATAGTTTGTTGTAGTAATTCAACATATAAAGAAATTTCAATATTTTTACCATGCCCGCTTTGATTATATCCTAGTAATTCCCCCATACCCCTAATTTGTAAATCATGCATAGATAAATCAAAACCAGCACCGAAATTTTTAATTGATTCAATTGCTAATAATCTTTTTTTTCCATTAGAAGATATTTTTTTTATATCAGATATAAGTAACCAAGCATAAGCTTGAATATTAGATCTACCGACTCTACCTTTCATTTGATATAGTTGTGCTAAACCAAAAGAATCAGCATCTTCTATGATAATAGAATTTACAGTAGGTATATCAATTCCTGTTTCAATAATAGTTGTACATATTAAAACATCAAATTTTTTTTCTTGAAAATGATACATAATTTTTTTTAATCTTGTGCTTTGAATTTTACCATGCCCGATTTTAAATGTTGCTTCTGGAATTAAATTCTGTAAAATAATTAACTTTTCTTTCAAATTTGTAATCTTATTACATATATAATATACTTGTCCTTTTCTTTTAATTTCATTAACAATAATTTCCCGAATTAATTTTGTATTATATTTTTTAATAGCAATTTTTACAGGTAATCTGTTAACTGGTGGAGTAGCTAAAATAGACAAATTTCTAATACCATGCATAGCCATATGAAGTGTTCTAGGTATTGGAGTAGCAGTTAAAGTTAAGATATCAATATTAGGAAATTGTTTTTTTATTTTTTCTTTTTGAGAAACCCCAAATCTATGTTCTTCATCAATAATTAACAAACCTAAATCATACCATAATACATTATTAAATAAAATTTTATGTGTTGCAATTAAGATATTGGTATTACCTAATTTAATGTTTTCTATACAAGATATTTGGTCACATTTTGATTGAAATCTTGATAAAATATCTACTTGCACAGGCCAATTTTTATAACGCTTTTGAAAAGTTTTATAATGTTGATGTGCTAATAATGTCGTAGGAACTAAAATAATTACTTGTTTTTTATTACTTACAGCTACAAAAGAAGCTCTAATTGCTATTTCAGTTTTACCAAATCCTACATCTCCACACACTAATCTATCCATTGGAATAGATTTATTCATATCTTGTAAAACTTCATACATAGTTTTTTTTTGATCACAAGTCATTTCATAAGGAAAACTTTGACAAAATAATTGATATTTTTCTACATCTTGTTTAAAAGCAAAACCAGGCTGTGAAGTGCGATAGGCATGATTATCTAACAAATTTAATGCTATATCTTGTATATTTTTAAAAATTTTGTTTCTTTCATTAATCCATTTTTTATTACCTAATTTATGCAATGATATTTTTTTATTATCTGTATTAAAAATATATTTCTTAATTAAATATACATGATGGATAGGAACATATAATTTGACATTATCAGCATACAATATAGTGAAATATTCAGCCTGAATATTATTATCTTCTATTACAGTTAAACCTTTATATTGTCCAAGACCATGTTTTAAATGAATAACGAATGAATTTATAGGAAACATATCAAAATTATTTAGTATCATAAATTCCAATATTACATTTTTAAATTAAATTAATTTATTATAAGAATATAAGTAAAAATTTTTTATAAAAAATTCATTGAATAAAATATTTACAAAAAAATATAATTTACTTATAATGAATAAAAATATTTTGCGATATTTTATGATATCCAATTCAATAAATAATACTTAATATGGTATATATATGGTAATTAGAATAGGAATAAATGGTTTTGGAAGAATTGGCAGAATAGTATTTAGAATGGCTCAAAGAAGAGATAATATACAAATAGTAGGAATTAATGATTTATTAGATATTAATTATATAGCTTATATGTTAAAGTTTGATTCTACACATGGTACCTTCAAGGAATCGATTCAAGTAAAAAAAAATAGTATTATCATTAATAATAAAAAAATAAAAATTTTTTCTGAAAAAAATCCAGAAAAAATAATGTGGAATAAATTAAATACAGACATTGTAATAGAATCAACTGGAATATTTTTAACTACTGAATCTGCTAACAAACATATTATCGCTGGAGCAAAAAAGGTAATTATCACAGCACCTCCGAAAGATAATACCCCTATGTTTGTTAATGGTGTTAATTTTCACAAATATAGTGGACAAAATATAGTATCTAATGCATCATGTACGACTAATTGTTTAGCTCCATTAGCTAAAATAATACATAATCATTTTGGAATACAAGAAGGTTTAATGACCACAGTACATGCTACTACCGCTACTCAAAAAACAGTTGATTCACCTTCTCAAAAAGATTGGAGAGGAGGAAGAGGGGCTTTACAAAATATTATTCCATCTTCTACAGGGGCAGCAATAGCTGTAGGTAAAGTATTACCTGCACTGGCTGGAAAATTAACAGGGATAGCATTTAGAGTACCAACTCCAAACGTTTCTGTAGTAGATTTAACAGTAAAATTGATAAAAAAAACTAATTATAAAAATATTTGTAACATGATTCAATATTCTTCTTTAAGAGATATGCAGAATATTATAGGATATACGGAAGAAGATGTTGTTTCTACTGATTTCAATGGATCTAAACTAACATGTATTTTTGATTCTAAAGCAGGATTATCGTTAAATGATAATTTCGTAAAACTAATAGCTTGGTATGATAATGAAACCGGTTATTCCAATAAAGTATTAGATTTAGCTACTCTTATATACTCATATTAATTATTAATTAAAAATAACAGCATATGTAATTTATTAAAAATTATTACATGCTGTTATCATTCAATGTATTTATAAATTATTTTAATTACTTTTTTAATATATAATATATATAATACATAATTATAATCATACAAAAAAATCATTCAGTAAATAAAAAAATCAAAGTATATTATTATTACAATAATAGATATATCTATTCTATAAATTAATATTATATACTTTATTCATACTGTGTAACTCTATAAAAACATTTTTTAACCATGTGTTAATTCTTTCATCACTAAGTGATTGTTGTCTATCTTCATCAATAGCTAAACCGACAAAATAATCTTTATCTAATAAAGCTTTAGAAGATTCAAAGTTATACCCCTCTGTTGACCATTTCCCAATTACAACTCCATTTTTTTGTTTTATAATATTATATATAATTCCCATTCCATCACAAAAATATTCACTATAATCCTCTTGATCCCCACAACCAAATAAAGCTATTATTTTATTTTGAAAATTTATTTTTTTTAATGTAGGTAAAAATTCATCCCAATCACATTGCACTTCACCGTAATACCAAGTTGGTATACCAAACATTAAGACATCAAATTTATTTATATCTTTTGGTTTGACATTAGAAATATCATATAATTCAGATGTATTTGCACCAATTTTATTATAAATAATTTTAGCAATTTTTTCTGTATTACCAGTATCACTTCCAAAAAAAATACCTATTTTATTCATCTTTCTTCCTCTATTTTGTATAAAATATTTCAGTAACATTAAATAATCATAAAAATAAGTTATATCATAATTATAATCAATTTATATAATAAAAATATAATATATTAAAATATACATTCATTATATATAAAATAATTTAATATAAATGCATATATTGATATTAAAATACTGTCAATTATAAAGAATCATTATATTCAATTAATAAAAAATATATTTCATATTTTCATTCTTTATGTAAAAATAAAATAATATCTATTATTATATTTGTTTATATTAATAATCAAATATATATAATAAAAAAATATATGTATATAAAATTAAATAATATCAATGTATATATTATAAATAAATACATTTTATACAATAAAAAATATATTTATTATGTAATAAATATTATATATATCTATAAAATATATTATTATATAAATAAATATGTATCAGGTTATTAATGAATAACTATCAACTAGAACACATAATTAATAATAAACTTAAATCAAAATATATTAAAGATATTATTCCGAATGGAATGCAAATAGAAGGTTCAAGTAATATAACAAAAATTATTACTGGAGTTAGTATATGCCAAAAACTAATAGATATATCAATTTTTCATCAAGCACAAGCAATTATTGTACATCACGGTTTTTTTTGGATGAATGAACAACAAAATATTATACAAAATAAAAGAAAAAGATTAAAATCTATATTATATAATAATATCAATGTATACAATTGGCATCTCCCTTTAGATATACATCCTCAATTAGGTAATAATGCACAAATAGCAAAAAAATTAAATATTAAAATTTTAGGCCATGATTCAAGTATAGTAAGTTGGGGTAAGTTAAAAAAACCTAAAACAGTGAAAAAATTTTTTAATAAAATTGAATTAATATTTAATAGAAAACCTGTATGTTTTCAGCATAGTAAAAACAATATTATTAAAAATATTGCCTGGTGTAGCGGAAAAGGACAAAAATTTATTAATATAGCTCACAAATTAAAAATGGATGCTTTTTTAACCGGGGAAATATCAGAAGAAGTCATGCATTATGCATATGAAAATCATATTCATTTTTTTTCCATAGGACATTATGTGAGTGAAAAATTTGGTATACAAGCCTTAGGTGAATGGATCGAAAAAAAATTAAACATTAACACAAAATTTATTGATATTCATAATCCAATATAATATCAAACAATATAGTATTATATGTGAGCATAAAAATATCATTAATAATAAAATAAATATTTAATAAATATATTATAAGTAATATAAAGGTACATATGAAAAAAAAAGATATTTTTTATAGTAAAAAAAATCATATAAACCATTTAAATCAATTGTATATTGATGAAATATATACAGATTTTTTAAAAAATCCTCAAGGGGTTTCAATATATTGGAGAAATTTTTTTCAAAAAAATAAAAAATATTTTGTTCAAAAAAAAAAATTAATACATTTAAGACATTCTCATAAAAAATTAAAAAATTGTGACTTTACAATATATAAAATTATCCAATTATTCAGAACGCATGGACATAAATATGCTACTCTAAATCCATTACAAGTACATCATAGTAATAGTTCAATTTACCCATTTTTATCATTTAAATATATTATAAATACAATCAATAACACTAAAAAAAAAAATAATACGAAAATACCAAACAAATATAAAAAAATAAAAAAAATTTATAAAAAGTTTACAGATATATATTGTAAATCTATTGGTATAGAATATATGTATATTGATTGTATTAAGGAAAGAAAATGGATACAAAAATACGTCGAGAATCAATTTACAGATTTTGTATTATCTAAAAAAAAAAAAATACATTTACTTAACTCTTTAGTACACGTAGAAATATTTGAAAAATATTTGAATACAACTTTTCCTGGATCAAAACGTTTTTCATTAGAAGGTTGTGAAATATTAATCACAACTTTACAAAATATTATATACTATGCAAGTAAGAAATTGTTATCAAAAATTATTATAGGAATGTCTCACAGGGGTCGATTAAATGTTTTAACGAATGTATTAAATAAAAAGATTAGTACATTGTGTAATGAATTCTCTGATAAATATGTCATTTTACATAAAAGCGGAGATGCAAAATATCACATAGGTCGTAAAAAACACATTCAAATAAAAAAAAACATCATCACAATTGATTTAAAGTATAACCCATCACATTTAGAAATTATTAATCCTGTTGTAATGGGATCTGCAAAAGCTTGTATAGAAAAATATCAACATAATACAAATAAAATTTTACCTATTAACATTCATGGAGATGCAGCAATTATTGGACAAGGTGTTAATCAAGAATTAATCAACATGTCACAAACAAATCATTATCATGTGGGAGGAACAATACATATTATTATCAACAATCAAATTGGATTTACTACATCAAATAAAAAAGATAGTAGATCTAGTAATTATTGTTCAGATATTGCAAAAATTACACAATCTCCAGTGTTTCATGTAAATGTAGATCATCCAGAGTCAGTAATTTTTATTATTAAAATGGCATTTAATTATAGACATATATTTAAAAAAGATATTTTTATAAATTTAGTAGGCTATCGTAGAAGAGGACATAATGAATCTGATGATCCAAGTGTTACTCAACCTATTATGTATAAAAAAATCAAAAAACATCCCACCATTTGTGAAATATATTATCAATATTTAAAAAAAAAAAATATAATCAGTGTAAAACCTTTATATCACATTCATGAAAAATTTAAACAAGAAATCAATATATTAAAAAAAAATCCTCATTATACATGTCACATAAAAAAAAAAAATCATATACATAAAAAAAAAAAAAATAAAACAATTAATTTAAAAAAAATAGCCATTCAAATAAATTCTATACCTAAAAATATTTATATACATAATCGGGTTTTAAAAATATATACTGAAAGATATCATGCAATAATGTGTAATAAATTAATTGACTGGGGGCATGCTGAAAATTTAGCATACGCATATATACTTTCGCAAGGTATATCCTGTAGATTATCTGGTGAAGATGTAAGTCGTGGTACTTTTTTTCATAGACATTCTGTAATATTTGACCAAAATAATGGTATGAAATATATACCACTGAATAATATCAAAGGGATAAAAAAAAAATTTTATGTTTGCGATTCTGTATTATCAGAAGAAGCAGTATTGGCTTTTGAATATGGCTATTCAATTGATGCAAGTAATTCTATCAATATTTGGGAAGCACAATTTGGAGATTTCATGAATGGAGCACAAATTGTTATTGATCAATTTATTAGTTCAGGAGAACAAAAATGGGGTATAAAATCAAAACTGATTATGCTTTTACCGCATGGATATGAAGGACAAGGTCCAGAACATTCATCTGCTAGAATAGAAAGATTCCTACAGTTATGTGCTCAAAACAATATGAAAATCTGTGTGCCTTCAACTTCTTCTCAAATATATCATCTTTTATGTAATCAAGCAATGGAAAAAATTTATACACCATTGATCATATTTACCCCTAAATCATTATTAAGAAATCCTCAATCTCATGTATATTTTCAACAAATACAAAAAAATAATTTTCAAACTGTAATACATAATTTACATTCAATCAAAATTCATAATATAAAAAATATAATTTTTTGTTCAGGAAAAATATATTATGAATTATTCAATTTTAAAACAAAATATAAAAAAAACAATACTCTTCTTATTCGTATTGAACAATTATATCCTTTCCCAAAAAAAGATATATTAAATTTATTATATCAATATATTCAAGTACAAAATATCATTTGGTGTCAAGAAGAACCAAAAAATCAAGGTGCATGGCATTATATAAGTAATAAGTTAAAAAACAATATACCACCAAATATTACTTTTAATTATGTTGGTAGACCAAAATCATCTTCTCCAGCAGTAGGTTCTTTTTACATGCATCAAAAACAACAAAAAAAAATTATTAATACAGCTTTTAATATAAATTAAAGAGATACTTTATATGAATCAAATTAATATTTTAATACCAGAATTACCGGAATCGATTCATCAAGCTACTATTATTAATTGGCATAAACAAGTAGGAGAAATAATTACACAGGATGAAATATTATTAGATATCGAAACAGAAAAAGTAGTTTTAGAAATACCTGCATCTATTAATGGAGTATTAAAAGAAATATTATATCCAGTAGGGTCGATTGTCACTGGTAAACAAATTGTTGGTTACATACAAAAAACAAAACACATAGTTCAAAATAAAATTTATCCAAAAATTATCCCAAGTAATAATATAAAAAAAAATAATTACATCAATAATAATAATGAAAAATATACTTTTAGCCCATCTGCTCGAAGAATGTATTCTAACAAAGATACAGATTTTTTAACAGATACAAATAATATAATAGATAATATCTCTAATAATTGTAATGATAATCATAAAAAAAAAAAAGAAAACATAATAAAAGTTCCAATGTCACATATACGTAAAAAAATAGCAGAAAAATTATTAAACACACGAAATAAAACTGCCATGTTAACAACATTTAATGAAGTTAATATGCAATCTATTATTCATATAAAAAATAAATATAGTCAAATATTTCAAGAAATACACCATATTAAATTAGGATTTATGTCTTTTATTATCAAAGCAGTATTAGAATCTTTGAAAATTTTTCCAATTCTACACGCACAAATTGATAAAGATAACATCATATATAATAAATCTTTTGATATTAATATAGCTGTTTCTACTAAAAAAGGATTAATTACCCCAGTAATTAAAAAAGTAGATAAGATGTCTATGGCGGATATAGAAAAAAAAATTAAATATTTTATAGAAAAAGGAAATGAAGGTAAATTAGAATTATCAGATTTAGTAGGAGGAAACTTTACGATTACTAATGGAGGGGTATTTGGTTCATTATTATCTACACCGATGATAAATTTTCCTCAATCTGCAATATTAGGAATGCATGCTATAAAAGATAGAGTAATAGCAATAGAAAAAAAAATTAAAATTGTTCCCATGATGTATTTGGCTTTATCTTATGATCACAGATTAATTGATGGGAAAGAAGCTATTGGATTTTTAAATAAAATAAAAAATATATTAGAAGATTTTTCTAGAATTTTATTAAATATTTAATATATATATACATTAAACAATATTTATAATAAAATATAATATTATAATTAATAATGGGTTATTAATATGAAAAATACTCAATTAGTACTTATGAGACATGGAGAAAGTACTTGGAATCAATTAAATCAATTTACAGGATGGACTGATGTAAAATTATCAGTACAAGGTAAAAAAGAAGCAAAATTAGCCGGAAAATTACTCAAAAAAAAAAAATTCATATTTGATGTAGCTTATACTTCCTTATTAAAAAGAGCTATTCATACATTATGGATAGTATTAAAAAAAATAGATCAATCATGGATAACAGTAAAAAAAAATTGGAGACTTAATGAACGACATTATGGAAAGCTACAAGGGTTAAATAAAAAATATATATCAGAAAAATATGGGGAGAAACAAGTAGAAAAATGGCGTAGAGATTTTAAAATTATACCTCCATGTATCAATGTACAAAATCATGAAATATTTTGCAATGACCCAAAATATAAAAAATTAAAAAAAAAAAATATACCAACTGCAGAAAGTTTGCAGTCAACTCTTCAAAGAGTAATTCCTTATTGGGAAAAAAAAATTCTATTGGATCTAAATAAACAAAAAAATGTATTAATTATTGCTCATGGTAATTCATTAAGAGCATTAATAAAATATTTATCTAATATTGATGATAATGAGATATCTAATTTACATATTCCTACTGGTATTCCAATAGTATACACTTTTAATAAAACAATTTCACGAGAATATACATTATTAAGTAATTAATACATATTTTAAATAAAAATATAAAATTTTTATAATTAATATTATATTATTAATATCAATTATATATTGTTAAATATTAATTTATGATTAAAAGAATTGGAGTTTTAACAAGTGGAGGTGATTCTCCAGGAATGAATGCTGCTATTCGAGCAATAGTGCGTACCGGGCTAAATGAGAAATTAGAAATATTTGGTATATATGATGGATATTTAGGATTATATGAAAATAGAATGATAAAATTGACTCGCAATAGTGTATCTAATATGCTAAATAAAGGAGGTACATTTTTAGGATCATCTCGATTTCCGGAATTTAATCAAAAAAATATACGTTATGAAGCAATAAAAAATTTAAAAAAAAATAATATAGACAATCTAATAATTATTGGAGGAAATGGATCATATATAGGAGCGAAAAAATTAAATAATATGGGTGTTTCTTGTATTTGTATACCAGCATCAATTGATAATGATGTTACTGGAACAGATTATACTATTGGTTATTTCACAGCTTTACAAACAATAGTAGAAGCTATTGATCGTTTACGAGATACATCATCTTCACATCAGAGAATATCAATAGTAGAAGTAATGGGAAGAAATTGCGGTGATTTAACTTTAGCAGCAGCAATAGCGGGTGGATGTGAATTTATTATTATACCAGAAATTCCTTACAAACAAGAATTGTTATTACAAGAAATAAAAAATGGTATTAAAAAAAATAAAAAACATGCCATTATTGCAATTACTGAATGTATTTGTAATGTCAATCAATTAGCAAAATATATTGAAATATTTACGCAACGTGAAACAAGAGCTACAATATTAGGGTATATACAAAGAGGAGGTATACCGGTAGCATATGATCGAATTTTAGCATCAAAAATGGGTGCATATGCAATATCGTTAATTATAAAAAAATATAAAGGAAAATGTATTAGTATTAAAAATGAAAAAATTATCCATCATGATATTGAAATATCTGCTAATCATGTCAAACAACAAAATAAATATGAATTATTTAAATTAGCAAAAAAATTATATTAAATATATTATATATGCCGGTTTATTCCGGCTCTTATTATACTATATCATACATTCAAAAATATTGTAAAATATTATTTATCATTTAAAATAAATATTATATTTTCAAATTATGTATCAATTGTAATATTTTAATAAATTTATGAAGTGAAATTGATGCACCCCCTAATAAAACCCCATCTATATCATCTTGCATAAAAAATTCTTCAATATTAAGATCATCTACCGAACCTCCATATTGAGTAATAATTTCATTTCTTTTAACATTACTATAATCACTAATATAATTTTTTATAAAATTATTAATATTTTGAATCTCTCGTGCTGTTGCACTATATCCAGAACCTATGGCCCATATAGGTTCATAAGCAATTATAGAATTTTTAAAAGCATTTTCTCCAACATATTTTAATATATCATCAATTTGCTTACTACATATTAATTGTGTCTTGTTTTGTTTTTTTTCTTCTAAAGTTTCTCCTATACATAATATTGGAACCATATTTCTTTGTTTTAATAAAGAAAATTTTTTTGCAATTATTTCATTACTTTCATGATGAAATTTTCTTCGTTCAGAATGTCCAATAATAACATATTTTATTCCATTATCCTGTAACATATCCACAGAAATTTCACCAGTAAAAGAACCTGAAATATGTATATCAACATTTTGTGCACCAATAAAAAAATTTTTTTCTCGTATATTACTAGTAAAATGATGCACATATAATAATGGAGGAGCAAGTACTATTTTATAAAAAATAGGATTATCTAAAAAATATTTTTTTAATTTTATAATAAATTTATCTACAAAATTATTATTACCATTTAATTTCCAATTTCCAATCACAGTAAATTTTTTCAAATACCCCCCTTGATTCTATAAAGAAACTAAATACTAATTTAAATATAGTATTCAGTTTCTTAAAATATAAAAAATTTTATTAATATATTGCATATAATATTTTATATATTATAATACTAATTTTTTAAAATTATAATTAAAAAATAATTGAATTTGATATATTATAATAAACATCTTCTTTAAATTTTTTTAAAAACATTTTTTTTCCATTTTCAATATTTGAATAATTTAATTCCAAACTTAGATATATCATTCTTTCTTTTTTATCAAAAGAATTAAACTTAGCCTCTATTAAATCTCCAATTTGTAATTTAGATGAAATATTTTTAAAATTTATATTACCGATAATTTCATCAGATAATTGAATAATTGCTATATCATTAGAAATGGATATCACTTTCCCTGGAACAATATCATTTTTCTTATTTTGTTTAATATATTTATTAAAAGAATCTGGTTTTAACTGTTTAATACCTAAAGAAACTCTTTCTCTATCAAAATCAACTTGTAAAAGAACAGCTGTAATTATATCACCTTTTTTATATTTTTTTAAAAGACTTTCATCAGAATGTACCCACGAAATATCTGATAAATGTATTAATCCATCAATACCACCCTCTAAACCAACAAAAATACCAAATTCAGTAACAGATTTAACTTTACCTGTTAAATGCATACCCTTTTTATGAGATTGAGCAAAAATCATCCACGGATTTGGTTGACATTGCTTTAAACCTAAAGAAATACGACGTCTTTCTTGATCAATATCTAAAATCATAACTTGTACAGAATCTGCAATATTCACTACTTTAGTAGGATGAATATTTTTATTTTTCCAATCCATTTCAGAAATATGCACTAATCCTTCAATCCCTTCTTCAATTTCTACAAAACAACCATAATCTGTTAAATTAGTAACTGTCCCATTCACTTTAGATCTTACAGGATAACGAGTTAAAATCGCATTCCAAGGATCTTCGCTAAGTTGTTTTAATCCTAAAGAAACTCTAGTTTTATCGCGATCAAATTTTAATACTTTAACGGTAATTTCATCCCCCATACTCACAACATCACTAGGATGTTTTACTCTTTTCCAAGCCATATCAGTAATATGCAATAATCCATCAACTCCACCTAAATCAATAAAAGCACCATAATCCGTCAAATTTTTTACTATCCCTTTAACTTCCATACTTTCTTTTAAATTTAATAATAATTGATTTCTTTCAGCATTGGTTTCAGATTCAATCACTGCTTTTCTAGAAACAACAACATTATTTCTTTTTTGATCTAATTTGATAATTTTAAACTCTAATTCTTTACCTTCTAAATGATTGGTGTCTCTAATAGGTCTAATATCCACTAAAGATCCTGGCAAAAAGGCACGCAATTCATTTAATTCAACTGTGAAACCTCCTTTCACTTTTCCACTAATTACCCCTACTACAGATTGCGAATCTTGATAAGCTTGTTTTAATTTTATCCAAGATTCATGTCTTTTTGCTTTTTCACGAGATAATACAGTTTCTCCAAAACCATCTTCTATTGCATCCAATGCAACATCAACATAATCTCCAATTTTCACTTCTAACTGACCATTATTATTTTTAAACTGTTCAATAGGAATATAAGATTCAGATTTTAATCCAGAATCTATCAAAACCATATCTCCCTGAATATCTATTACTGCCCCAGAAATAATAGATCCGGTTTTAATATTTACTTTTGTTAAAGATTTTTCAAACAATTGTGCAAATGATTCATTCATATAAATATTTTATTATCTTTAAATATAACAACTATTTCACATCATGTTTAATAGAGTAATTTATATATTCTATAATCATCCTAATTATAGAGAGAGTTAATCACTTAGATAAACTTATTAACATAACTTATAACATAATTTAACAATTCAAAAAAAGTCATATTATCAGAATTAATAATTATAGCGTTATTTGCAGGTTTTAAAGCAGAATATTTTCTATTTATATCTCTATAATCTCTTTTTTTCATAGTATTATATAAATCATTAAAACTAATATTAATACCTAAATTGTTAAAATCACACATTCTACGATGCACACGAGTAATTAATGTCGATTGTAAAAAAAATTTTAAAATTGCATTAGGAAAAACAACTGTACCCATATCACGACCACTAGCAATTAATCCAGGTTTACGTAAAAATAATCTTTGTTTAAATAATAATACATTACGTATATATGCAATAGTAGCTAATTTAGAAGAAACAGAAGTTACTTGATGAGACATAAGATCTACATGTTTAATATCTCTATATGTTAAACAATTTATATATCCATCTTGATAAATAAAATAATTCTCTAATTTATCAAGTATATATATATAATGTTCTTGAGAAAAATTACATTTATGTTTTAAAAATAAAAAAGCAATAATTCTATATAGTACACCAGAATCTAAAACAAACCATTTTAAATATTTAGATAAAGAAACAGATAAAATACTTTTACCAGAAGCGCTGGGTCCATCTATTGTAATCACTTTATGTACATTCATAATCTATCATTCTCATATAATTTTTTATATATAAAAAAATATTAAAAAATAAATTCTATAATTATAATTATACATTATAATATATTTAATGACTCACTTTTAATAATTCAGTAAAATATTTGGGAAAAGTTTTAGCAACACAATTGGGATTTTTAATAGTAATAGGTGTACCAGATAAAGATAATAATGAAAAACACATAGCCATTCTGTGATCATTATAAGTATTAATATGAGAATGAAAAAATTTTTTAGGTGGATTAATATATAAATAATCCTTACCTTCTTGTACTATAGAGCCAATTTTTTTTAATTCAGTACTCATAGCGTGTAGTCTATCTGTTTCTTTTACTCTCCAATTATATATATTATAAATTTTACTCGTATCATTTGCAAATAATGCAAGTATAGCAACAGTCATAGCAGCATCTGGAATATTATTCCCGTCTAAATAGACATGTTTTAAAATACCTTTATAACATGTAACACAATTTTCTCCCCAAACAATTTTAGCTCCCATCATTTCTAAAACATCTAAAAATTTTATATCTCCTTGTATGCTATTTTTATTTATTCCATGAATACATATTGACTTTCCTTTAATAGCAGCAGCTGCAAGAAAATATGATGCTGAAGATGCATCTCCTTCAATAAAATATTTTCCAGGAGAAACATACTGTTGATTACCTGGAATAAAAAAAGATTTGTAATTATTATTTTTAATATATACTCCAAAATCCTTGATTATTTTTAAAGTCATATCAACATATGGTTTAGAAGTCAAATCATTCTTAATAACAATATTAGTATTGAACTTTGCTAAAGGAGCAGCTATTAATAAAGATGTTAAAAATTGACTAGAAATATTACTATTAATTTCAATATCTCCTCCAACAAAACCACCCTTAACACAAATAGGAGGAAAATATTTTTTATTCATATATTTAATATTTGAACCCCCTTGTCGTAAAGAATCTACTAAATCCTTTATTGGTCTTTCTTGCATCCTACTATCACCAGTTAATACAATTTCTCTTTTTTGTAATGCTAATACTGCTGTTAATGGTCTCATAGCAGTACCTGCATTACCTAAAAATAATGATAATTTATTATTATTATCAAAAATATTTTTATTACCTTGTATAACACAAGTTTTCTTATCCCAATTTATAACATAATTAATACCTAAACTTTTTAATGCATATAACATACACTGAACATCATCACTATATAACAAATTTTTTAAATAAGTTTTTCCGGTAGCAATTGCAGATATTAATAGTAATCTATTTGAAATACTCTTCGATCCTGGTAAATGTATATTACCATATATTGAAGAAACAGGATCTAAAGTTAAATAATTTAACATATAATAATTCCTTAAAATTATACTATATATAATACAATTTTATTATCCAAATCTTTTTTCGAAGTATTTCATAAAATCAACCAATTTCCTTACCCCTGAAAATGACATAGCATTATATATAGAAGCTCTAAAACCACCTATAATTTTATGACCTTTAATAAATTTTAATCCAAATTTTATAGATTTGTTTATAAACATATCATTTAAACTACAATCACGTAAACGAAATGTTATATTCATTTGAGATCTATTATATTTATCGATATCATTAATATAAAAATCACTTTCATCTATTTTTGTATATAAAAATTTAGCTTTTTTAGCATTTAATTTTTGAAAATATTGTACACCTCCCATATTTTTCATCCATTTTAAAACTAAACTAGATAAATACCAAGAAAATGTTGCTGGTGTATTAAACATAGATTGATTTTTAAAAATATTTTTATAATCCATAATAGATGGTATCAATGGATGTACCTGACCTAATAAATTACTTTTTGCAATAATTATAGTAATTCCAGAAGATCCAATGTTTTTTTGAGCACTAGCATAGATTAAATCATATTTTTTAATATCAATAACACGAGATAAAAGACAAGAAGAAAAATCACCTATTACTTTTCTATGTATAAAATTTGGTTCTTCGTAAATTGCAACACCTTCAATAGTTTCATTAGGACAAAAATGCATATAAGCCGAATTTTTACTTAATGGCCAATGATTCATATTCATGATAGAATATTTATTATTTATTTTTTTTTTAACAATAATATGTTTTGGTGTACAATATTTTTTAGCTTCTACCATGGCATGGTAAGACCAATATCCACTATCAATATAATCTGCTTTATTACAATTTCCTAATAAATTTAAAGGAATAGAAGAAAACTGCCCTCTAGCTCCACCACTACAAAACAAAATAATATATTCTTCAGGAATATTTAATAAATTTCTTAAATATTTTGTAGATTCTTCTACAACAGTATTAAAATCTAAACTTCGATGACTAATTTCTAAAACAGAACAACCAGTATTCTTCCAATTTAAAAATTGTTTTTGTGCATATAACATAACCTCTGTCGGAAGCATACTTGGACCAGCGCTAAAATTATATATTTTTTTTTTCATCATTATTATATCATATCATTAATTTATTAAAATATTATATCCAAAAATATATTGATTATACTTACTATATAAATTCTATACCATTCATATAATATTTACGTAATATATCAGGAATTTTAATTTTACCATTAGAACATTGATAATTTTCTAATATAGCAGCAAGAGTTCTTCCAATAGCTAAACCAGATCCATTAATTGTATGTAAAAAAAATTTTTTTTTAATATTTTTTTTGAAATATTTGGCCTTTATTCTTCTTGATTGAAAATCTGACATATTAGAACAAGAAGAAATTTCTCTATATTTATTTTCAGAAGGAAACCAAACTTCTAAATCATATGTTTTACAAGCAGCAAAACCGGTATCTCCAGAACACAACAATACTTTACGATATGGTAAATCTAATAATTGTAAAATTACTTCTGCGTGATGTGTTACTTGTTCTAGACTTTCCATAGCGTTTTCAACAGTATTCATTTGTAATATTTCTACTTTATCAAATTGATGCATACGTACTAATCCACGATTATTAACTCCATAAGATAAACTTTCTGCCCGAAAACAAGGAGAGTATGCAGTTAACATCACAGGTAAATTATTTGAATTAATTATTTTATTACTAAATAAATTAGTTAAAGAAACTTCAGCGGTAGGTATTAAAATATATTTATCAACTTTATGTTGATTAATGATAGTAGAAACATAAAATAATTCTTCTTTAAATTTAGGGAGTTGGCCTGTACCATACATACTTTTTTTATTTACTAAATATGGTATGTATGTTTCTATATATCCATGTTTTTTAGTATGTATATCTAACATAAATTGACCTAAAATTCTATGTAACCAAGCTAATTTATTATTCATAAAGACAAAACCAGAACTTGATATTTTACTAGCAGTAATCCAATCCAAACCATTATTTTTATTACCTAAATCAACATGATCACAAATTTTAAAATGAAATGTTTTCACTTTACCCCATATATTTATAATTTTATTATCATGAAAATCTTTTCCATGAGGTACAGTAATATCAATTATATTTGGTATGGATAATAAAAATTTATTAATTTTTTTTTTTACTATATTTAATTTTTTATTATTCCAAATTAATAAATTCTTAATTTTAAAAATTTGTAATTTTAAATTGTTTAAAAAAAAAATATTTTTTTTAATATATTTAAACTGCTTAGACAAGAAATTATATTTCGATCTTAAATTTTCAATATTTATTTGTCTTTTTTTTCTTTTATACTCCAAATTCTGAAAAATCTTTATATTTAAAACAAATCCTTTATTTCTTAAATTATCACATAATAAATCAGAATTATATTTTAATAAATTTGGATCAATCATAATATATTAATAATTTTATGAATAAGTAAAATTATTATAATGCATACTAATAATAATGATACATTTATTAAATACAAGATATTTTTTTGTAAATACATTATAAAATATATTTTACTAATATTAATATCTTCAATATATATAAATTATACATAAATTATTACGAGAAAATAAATATGGATAATATGAAAACAAATAACATCAAAAAATTAATCATTATTGGTTCTGGACCAGCAGGATATACAGCATCTATATATGCTGCTAGAGCTAATCTAAAACCAATATTAATTACAGGATTACAAAAAGGAGGACAATTAACTACAACAAATAACATTGAAAATTGGCCAGGTAGATTACAAAATACTAAAGGAATAGAATTAATGAATGATATGGAAAAGCATGCACTTAAATTAAATACAAGAATTATACAAGAAGAAGTACTAAAAATAGATTTTTCAAAAAAAATATTACAAATTATCTTAGAAAAAAAAAAATATTTTAGTTATGCGGTGATTATTGCTACAGGATCTTCTCCCCGTTATTTAGGATTAAAAAACGAAAAAGAATTCCTTGGGCGAGGAATATCAACTTGTGCAACATGCGATGGTTTTTTTTATAAAAACAAAGAAGTGGCAATAGTAGGAGGTGGAAATACAGCAATAGAAGAAGCATTATATTTATCTAATATTGTTTCTGTAATACATTTGATACACCGTAATACTTCCTTTAAAGCTGAAAAAATTTTAATGAATAGATTAATGCAACAAGTAAAAAAAAAAAAAGTTATATTATATACTAATTATATTGTTAATAAAATTATAATAAAAAATCAAAAAATACAATCTATTCAAATTATTTCTGATTATTTAAGTAAAAAAAAAACAATTTGTATATCAGGATTATTTATTGCTATTGGAAGTATTCCCAATACACAAATTTTTGCAAAACATATAAAAACAAAATCTGGATATATAACAATACAAAAAAAATATAATAATATTACTACACAAACCAATATACCTGGTGTTTTTGCAGCAGGAGATGTTGTAGATACAATTTATAAACAAGCCATTACAGCCGCGGCAAGTGGATGTAGAGCAGCTTTAGATGCAGAAAAATATTTAACTACATTAAATATATAAATCAAATTTATAACATGGAAAATATATGAATAAAACAAATTATATTGAAATGCAAGGTAGTATAATTGATACATTGCCTAATACTACATTTAAAGTAAAATTAGATAATGGACATATTGTAACAGCATATATATCAGGTAAAATGAGAAAAAATTATATTAGAATACTTAATGGAGATAAAGTTACAGTACAAATTACTCCATATGACTTTACTAAAGGAAGAATTATATTTAGAAGTAGATAAATGATAAATATATTTATTATATAGGTTTAAATATATGCGTACAAAATATTGTGGGGACATTATATCTAGTGATATAGGAAAAATAGTTAAATTATGTGGATGGGTACATAATATTAGAAAATTTAAACATTTTATTTTTGTAGATATACGAGATACTATAGGTATAGTACAAGTTCTTTTTAATAATACAAATAGTGAAATATTTGAAAAAGCTTTAACATTAACACAAGAATCATGCATACAAATTATTGGAATTGTTCAAAAAAAAAAAAAAAAAAATGAAAAAATTAAAACTGGAAATTATGAAATTAATGCTCAAAAAATAAAAATATTTAATTATTCAAGTAAATTACCTTTAGAAATTCACAAAAATAACGATGATGTAATAAGATTAAAATACCGTTATTTAGATTTAAGAAATCATTATATGTTACAAAATTTAAAAATACGAAATAAAATTGTATATATTATTACACAATTTATGCAGAAAAATAATTTTATCAATATTGAAACTCCAATGTTAACTAAATCTACCCCAGAAGGTGCAAAAGATTATTTAATACCCAGTAATATACATATTGGGAAATATTATGCATTACCACAGTCTCCACAATTATTTAAACAATTATTAATGATATCTGGTATCGAGAAATATTATCAAATTGTAAAATGTTTTAGAAATGAAGATTTAAGATCTGATAGGCAACCAGAGTTTACACAAATTGATATTGAAGCATCATTTATAAAAAAAAAAAAAATGATGAATATCATAGAAAATATGATAAAAATTTTATGGAAAGAAATAATTAATTACCAATTAAACACATTTCCAACGCTTACTTTCCAAAAATCAATAGAAAAATATGGAACCGATAAACCTGATTTACGTATTCCTACAAAAATAATAAATATAGATCATTTAAAATGGAAAAGTAATATTATTGATTATAATAATAACATAAAAACAAAATCATTAATTATTAAAAAAGGCATTTTTACACAAAATAAAAAAAAAATAAATAAATATACCACGATAATAAAAAAAAGTAAAAACATTTTCTTTACTTATATATATGTTAAAAATTTAAATACAAAAAAAAATGGTATTATCAGTTCAAATATAAACTTTACAATACATGATATTAATACAATAATCAAAACAACAAAAGCGTACAATGGAGATATTATATTAATTATTCACGGAAAACAAGATATAGTAAATAAAATACTTAGTTATTTAAGAATAAAAACTTACAATATTCAAAAATATCAACATCTTTGGAAACCAGTATGGATTATAGATTTCCCTCTTTTTACAAAAAATGAATATAATCAATTTACATCTACACATCACCCCTTTACAGCACCAAAATCTTCTAGTATAGAAATATTACAATCTCATCCAGAATTAGCTATATCAAAAGCTTATGATTTAGTAATCAACGGTTATGAAATAGGTGGAGGATCAGTGCGTATACATAAAAAAAAAATACAGAAAAAAATATTTAAAATATTAGGTATAAAGAAAAATAATTATCAACATACATTTGATTTTTTTATTAACGCATTAAAATATGGAACACCTCCGCATCTAGGAATTGCATTAGGTTTAGATAGAATTACCATGTTATTAACCAATACAAAAAATATTAAAGATGTTATTGCTTTTCCTAAAACTAATTCTGCAGTTTGTATTATGACAGGAGCACCTTCCAAAAATATTTATTAATAAAAAATATATTTATCTTAACTGAAAAATAGGATTTTATATTATAAATAAATATTTTATATTCTTAAACTAAACAAATATACTATATGACATGAAAATAATAGTAATAATAATACAAAAAATCAGAATAAGATAATACTGATAATTATAATAATATTAATTATAATAGATCAAATTACTATTTGTATTTAATAAAAAAATTTTTGTGAAATAATAAAAATAATTAATAAAACAGTAATTCATAATAATCTCATTCACTTAATTTAAATACCAATGAATAAAACTATCATAATTATTAAAAATAATTTTATTTTTAAAATATTCATAAGATAAATATAAGATAATTATGTATGCATAATCACTAATTTTATTCATTCCAAACAACATATCATAATACTTATAATAACTATAGTTATAAAAAAAAATAATCATTAAATCAATTTAATAGATTCTTAATAAATATCCTAATAAATATTGTATTAAATTAACTCTATTATTTTTTGGTTAAAGAAAAAAATAATTATTCCAGGATATCAATAACTGTACGTAATTTTTATTAACAAAGGTATCAAAAAAATGTCAAAACATTAAATATCAACACTGATAATTACTATAATAAATAATTAAAATAATACTACATCAAATAAATTAAAATATAATAGTAAAAATAATATAATCCTAAATAAAAAACATGAGATAACATATTACAAAAAACATATTTCTGTAAAATATAAAATAACTTCATAGCAAAAAAATATAAAAATAGTCACATTTCTGCTATTAAGTATAAAAAAATTTTTTATATATTGTACATATCACCGTATAAATAGCAATATTAATTTTATTTAAAAAGATAACTATGTAATATAAAACTGATTCTTTTAATTACGTACAACCTAAAATAGAAATCAATTTAAAATTTTTAAAAATAAATTAAGGTCATACAAAAAATAAATGTATTTAAACATATGAATTCATTAGTTATAACTATACAAAAATTTAAATCATACAATACTATATTAATCAAACTAAAAATACATTTTTTATTCTATTCATTAATTCATAAAATATCATTTTACCAAATATATTAACACTTTTTTTTGGTTCAAATTAAATTAATAATTATAAATAATTTAACAAAATTTTAGTTAATAATATTTTTTGTACAATTTTTTTTAGATAAAATCTGTAATGAAAAATATTTTAAATATTTTTATTTTACTAATTTTAATATCTGAAAAATATTCACTATTTTAAATACATAAAATAATTATATACATCTGTCTATAAAAATAGAAAATACACAATAAAATTTCATTTTTATGAAAAATATTTTTTTTAAAAATGATTTTTTTTTAATACTATACCTTTATTAAATTTTAATAAACCCAATGATACATACTAAAATAGATTCACCAAAACTGCTAGATCTAATTATAATAGTAATATGATTGGGTATTAAAAGTAGTACTATATTTAATAATACATTTTGGTTATAAAAATTACTATATACCTTTTTAAATTCAATAAATAAATTCATAATATTTTATAAATAGAATGAAAATTATGTCATATGTTATAATAAAAGTTACATTTATATTATTATATCACCCTTATAATTCTGGTAATATTTGTTTGCCCTACTTGACCCATAATATCTCCATGCGTTACAACAACTATATCACCATGTGTAATAAAATTTTTTTTTAATAATAATACAATAGCATCATGTGTAGCTTCTAATCCACCATTTACAGTATTAAAATAAACCGGTGTTACACCTCTATATAAAGAAACAGCATTTAATGTATTTTTATGTTTAGATAAAGCAAATATTGGTAATCCAGAATTAATACGAGACATAAATAATACACTTTGCCCTGATTCTGTCATAGATATTATTGCTCGTACTCCAAATAAATGATTAGCAGCATACATAGCCGACATCGTGCTTACTTCTTCAATATCATAAAATTTCCAATTCATACGATGTTTAGAAGTATGCATACTAGATATTTTTTCTGCTCCCCTACATATTCTAGACATAAATTGTACAGTTTCAGCAGGATATTTACCAGAAGCTGTTTCAGAAGATAACATAACAGCATCAGTTCCGTCTAATACAGCATTAGCAACATCCATTACTTCTGCTCTAGTAGGCATGGGGTTATTTACCATCGATTCCATCATTTGAGTAGCTGTAATAACAATACGATTTAATCTATTAGAATATTTAATTAATTTCTTTTGTGCCCAAATTAATTTAGAATCACCTATTTCAACCCCTAAATCTCCCCTAGCTACCATCACTACATCCGATGCTAAAATCATACTTTTCATTACTTCAGAACTAGCTACAACCTCAGCTCTTTCCATCTTAGTAACTATTTTTGCTCTACTACCTGATTTTTGTAATAACTTACGTACTAACATTAAATCTTGAGGTCGTCTTGGAAAAGATACTGCTAAATAATCAATTCCGATATTTGCTGCAATAATAATATCTTGTCTATCTTTTTCAGTAATAGATGGGGCAGATAAACCACCACCGAGTTTATTAATTCCTTTATTGTTAGATAAAGGTCCTCCAATAATAACTTTAGTAAAAATTTTTTTATTAAATATTTTAAAAATCTTTAATTGTATTTTACCATCATCTAATAATAAAACATCATTTACTTGTAAATCTGTTAATAAATTCTTATAGTTAATACTTACGGAGATTTCAGTACCCCCTCGCGAAGATAAATCGTAATCTAATATAAATGTATTACCTATATTCAGATAAACAAAATTTTTTTTAAAACCTCCAATCCTAATTTTTGGTCCTTGCAAATCACCTAATAGTGCGATATTTATTCCTAAATGATTAATAATTCTATATGTATTATAGACTCTATTTTCATGATCTTCTCTTGTACCATGTGAAAAGTTTAAACGTAATATATTTGCTCCAGATAAAATAATTTTTTCTAAATTATCTCCTTTATCTGTTTCTGGGCCTAAAGTAACAACTATTTTAGTTCTTCTTATTTTTTTTATTATCATATTTATCACCATTATATTATTTAAGTTAAAGATAATACATTATTACAGTAAAGAGTAATAATATTTTAATTCATTATATAAAATATTTCATAAAAAAATAAATTTACTTATACTTATTATAAAATTTACATATATAGTGTAAAATAATTAATATTTTATTATAAATAAATTTATTTTTTATTATATATCATAATATAATATATTTTAAAAAATAAATATTAATGAGGACAATGTGAAAAAAAATTTTATTCATCCATACAATATCATTATTTTCGGAGCAAAAGGAGATTTAGCTTGTAGAAAATTAATACCAGCTTTATTTCAATTAGAAAAAAAAAATTTTTTACATAAAAATACAAAAATTATTGGAGTAGGAAGAGCTATATGGAATTACTACGAATATGTCAATATCATCTTCAATACATTAAAAAATTTTTATAAAAAACCAATTAGAAAAGATATTTGGAATATATTTAAATATAGATTATCTTTTTGTAATTTAGATGTTTGTAATACAAATCAATTTTTTATATTAAAAAAAATGTTATATCATGAATTAAATGACAACATTTATTATTTTGCTATACCCCCTAATACTTTTGCAAATATTTGTAAAGGTTTAGGTAAAATTAATTTAAATACTATACCAAATAAAATTATTGTAGAAAAACCCATAGGTACATCATTACAATCTTCAAAATTAATTAATAATCAATTAAAAAAATATTTTCAAGAAGAACAAATATTTAGAATAGATCATTATCTAGGAAAAGAAACAATATTAAATTTATTAACATTAAGATTTTCTAATTTTTTATTTTATAATAATTGGGATCATACTACTATCGATCATGTACAAATTATAATTTCTGAAACAATAGGAATAGAAGGAAGATGGGGTTATTTTGATCAAATAGGACAAATGAGAGATATGGTACAAAATCATTTATTACAAATATTAAGTATTATTGCTATGGATCCCCCAAAAAAAATAGATTTTCATCATATTAAAAAAGAAAAAATTAAAGTATTACAATCATTAAGAAAAATTGATATACATAATATTCATACCAATACAGTAAAAGGGCAATACGCAGAAGGAGTAATAAATGGTAAAACCGTTCCATCATATATCAAAGAAATAGGGTCTAAAAAATATAGTAATACCGAAACATTTGTATCAATAAAAGCATATATTGATAATGAAAGATGGAATAACGTACCATTTTATTTAAAAACTGGGAAACGATTATATGATAAAAAATCCGAAATTATTATATACTTTAAAAAAGTACCAACAAAATTATTTGATAATATAAAATACAATCATTATAGCAATAAATTGAAAGTAAAATTACAACCGAATGAAGGTATAGAAATTGAATTCTTAAATAAAGTACCTGATATTAATTCAACATTTAAATCTAAACCAACAATATTACAATTTAATTATAAAAATTCTTTTAAAAAAAATATATCTGAAGCGTACGAAAGACTATTATTAGAAAGTATGAAAAATAACCAATCACTATTTGTTTCACAAAATGAAATTGAAGTTTCATGGAAATGGATTGATTCAATTATACAAGCTTGGGATAAAAATAATATGAAACCAGAACTATATAATGCAGGAACATGGGGTCCAGAATCCTGTATACAAATGATAGAAAAAAATAAACATCACTGGGATCATCATTAAAATCATACAACTCAATATAATAATATTATTAGTATACATGGTTATATAATAATTCTATATATAATTTATTAAATATTATCACAGGAAATAATATATGATACGTATCATACTATTTTTATTAACAAATTTATCTGTTGTATGCATGTTTGGAATAATATTATTTATAACAGGTATTAAAGCACACAGTATTAAATCACTAATGATTCTTGCTGGAATTGTAGGATTCAGTGGATCAATAACATCTTTATTATTATCAAAATGGGCTGCAATTAGATCTACAAACGCAAAAATTATTAACTACCCAAGAAATAATTTAGAAAAATGGATTATGCAATCAGTAAAATTCCAATCACAACAATTAGGTATTCAAATTCCCACCGTTGCTATATATCCAGCAAATACCGTCAATGCTTTTGCCACAGGATATAGCAAAAATAATGCATTGGTTGGTTTATCTACAAGTTTATTAAGAAATATGAATAAAAGAAATATTCAAGCAGTTATTGCTCATGAATTAAGTCATATTGTTAATGGAGACATGGTTACTTTAACTTTAATACAAGGAGTAATAAATACATTTGTTTTTTTTATCTCTAGTATGATTGCTAAATTAGTCATACACATATTAATAGGACATAAAAGATTTGATTTTTTAAAATCATACCATGTTCTAATACATTATACAATATCCATGACATTACAAACTATATTTGGAATGCTAGCAAGCGTAATTGTTCTAACATTTTCTAGATATCGTGAATTCAAAGCTGATGCAGATGCAGCAAAAAGAATAGGATGGCATAATATGATTAATTTATTAGAAAATTTTAGACACTTAACCGAACCTAAAGCAAAAAATAATATGACAGCATACTGTATTCGAGGAACAACACAATCATTTATGAATTTATTTGATTCACACCCTCCATTAAAAGATAGAATAGAAGCATTACTTAAACAATCGTATAAATAAAACATGCTTAATACATAATATTTATTATATGCTTGATATAAAAATTCTATTATTTTATTATTTTATATGGAGTTATAAATGGAATTTTTATTAAATCCAGCAACATGGATTGGATTATTCACACTAATTATACTAGAAATTGTATTAGGGATTGATAATTTAATATTTATTACTATTTTAGCTGAAAAATTATCTCCTAAACAAAGAGATAAAGCACGATTTATAGGATTAGGTTTATCACTAATCATGCGTGTATTATTATTAACAATAATATCTTGGTTAATTACCTTAACTAACCCTATATTTAATAATAAATACTTTAATCTTTCCGGTAGAGATTTAATATTATTATCTGGTGGATTATTTTTATTATTTAAAGCAACTATTGAATTACATGAAAAACTAGATGGAAAACCAAATAACAATAAAAAAAATAAAAATTATTCTGGATTTTGGATTACGATTACTCAAATAGTAATATTAGATGCTATTTTTTCACTAGACTCTGTTATTACAGCAGTTGGAATAGTGAATAAATTATTTATTATGATTGTAGCAGTCATAATTGCTACAATTTTTATGATTATCACTTCAAAAAAAATATCACAATTTATTAATTTACATAAAACGATCATAGTCTTATGTTTAAGTTTTTTAATTATGATTGGGATTAGTTTGGTATCAGAATCATTTGGATTATATATACCAAAAGGATATATTTATGTATCTATAGGTTTTTCTATACTTATTGAAATTTTTAACCAAATCGCATTACATAATATGATAAAAAATGAATCTTTACTTCCTATTAGACAGAGAGCTACAGAAATTATTATTAAATTCATGACAAAAAAAAAAAACGAATCATATATAAAAAATAAAGAAAAAAAAAAATTACATCATATGTACCATACATCTCGTTTTTATGTTGATAATTTCCAAGATGAAGAAAAATATATGATTAATGGAGTATTAACTCTAGCGGCTAGATCTATTAGAAGTATCATGACACCAAGAAATGATATTTCTTGGATTAACATCCAACATACAAATAATCAAATAAAAAAAAAGTTATTAGATACACCACATAGTTTATTCCCCGTATGTACAGGAGAACTAGATGCAATAATTGGAATTGTTAGAGCTAAAGAGTTATTAGTATATTTAAATGATCCAACATATGATATAAAAAAATATGCATTGCAATACCCTCCTATTATTATATTAGATACTTTAGATCCAATTAATGTAATAAAAATATTAAGAAAATCAAAAGGAAACTGTATTATTGTAACAAATGAATTTGGTGTAATACAAGGATTAATTACACCATTAGACGTATTAGAAGCTATTGCTGGAGAATTTCCAGATGCAGATGAAACACCAGAAGTTATTATAGAAAAAAATAGTTGGTTAGTAAAAGGAAATACAGATTTACATACATTAGGACAATTATTAAAAATAAAAGAATTTTTATATAAAAAAAAAAATTACTCCTCTTTATCTGGATTACTAATTTCTAAATATGGTAAAGTACCTAAACCTGGAGATATTATTCAGATCGTACCTATGACTTTTCATATTATTAAATCTACAGAATATCGAATTAATTTAGTACGTATTATAAAAAATAAATATAATAACCATGAATAATAAAATATATTATGATACTAGCAATCATATAATACATGTTATAAAAATAAAATATGTACAATAAAATATTATCTATTGACACATCTATGCATAAAACTTCTATTGCAGTATTAAATAAAAACACCATTGATACAAAAATAATATACTGTAATCAAAGACATGAGAAAAATATTTTAACTATAATCCATAAAATATTACAACGAAATAATATAAAAATATATGATATAAAAATTATTTTAGTTTCTAAAGGTCCTGGGTATTTTACAAGTATCAGAATAGGAGTCAATGTTGCACAAGGTCTTTCCATACCTCATAAAATCCCTTTATTCAGTATATCCACTTTAAAATCACTAGCTGAACAGGCAAAAAGAAGAAAAAAAATAAAAAAAATTATAGTATGCATTCCAACAAATAAAAATAATGTATACTGGGGACAATATATTAATAAAAATGAAAAATGGAATAAAATTGATCAAGAACTATTATTAAATATGCAAGAATTAAACAAAAAAATAAAAAATTTAAAAAAAATATGGTATTTTATAGGTTCTGAAAAAGAATTTTTTATATCCCTTAAAAATCCATTTTTAAAATTTATTCCTTTTCATACACCCAATGCATTAGATTTAATTACAATATTCCAGTCTATAAAAAAAAAAAAAATACACTTATCACCACTTATTAATATAAATTATTTAAATCACCCTATATTAAAAAAATAAAATGTTGAACTTAATAAACTACACAATATAATGTTATAAAATATTACATTATGTAGTTTATTAAAATGTTTATTAAAATTAATTGTGATTTAAAAAAATAGGTATATTTTTTTCATATTTTAAAATATTACATTCATGTTTTAAAGTTAAATCAATACTATCTAATCCATGTAACAAACAATAACGATAAAAATCATCTATTTTAAAATCGTATTTTTCTCCATTTAAAGATACAAAATTTGATTTTAAACTTACAGTAGCCTGAATTCCAGGATTATTGTAAATAATATTAAAAATATTATCTATATCCAATGTATTTAAGGTAATTAATAATAAACCATTATTAAAACTATTACTATAAAATATATCTGCAAAATTAGGAGCAATAATACATTTAAAACCATAATCTAATAATGCCCATACAGCATGTTCACGAGAAGAACCACAACCAAAATTATCTCTTGTAATTAAAATACTAGATTTTTTGTAATGTAAGTTATTTAAAAAAAAATTTTTGTCAATATTATTTTTATCACCACCAATACACCTCCAATGAAAAAATAAATCATCCGAAAATCCTGTCCTATCAATTTTTTGTAAAAATTGTTTTGGTATAATAGCATCTGTATCAACATTACAAATATCTAATGGGGCAATAAGACCAGTATGCACAGTAAATTTTTTCAATATTGACTCCAAATATTTATAATTATATTACTCTCACATCTTTAAATTTACCAAAAATTGCTGCAATAGCTGCCATAGCAGGACTTAATAAATGTGTTCTACCATTGCGACCTTGTCTATGTTCAAAATTACGATTACTAGTTGAAGCACAACGATCTCCTGGATTTAATTGATCATCATTCATACCCAAACACATTGAACAACCTGGTAATCTCCATTCAAAACCAGAATTTATAAATATTTTATCTAAACCTTCTAATTCTGCTTGTTTTTTTACTAATTTAGATCCAGGAACAATTAATGCTTGTACAGAATGATGAACTATTTTATTTTTTACAATATTTGCAACAATTCTTAAATCTTCAATTCTAGAATTTGTACAAGATCCAATAAATACTTTATTAATTGCTATATCGGTTAATAAAACACCCGGATCTAACCCCATATATAGTAAAGATTTTATAGCAGACTGTTTTTCTAATGTATTGGTAAAAGAATTAGGATGTGGAATAGGTTGATCAATAGATATTACTTGACTAGGATTAGTACCCCAAGTTACTTGAGGAGCTAAGTTACTAATATCAATATATACTACACTATCAAAATTAGCATCAATATCAGATTTTAATGTTTTCCAATAAGTCACTGCTTTTTCCCAATTATCCCCCTTAGGAGAAAAATTTTTATTTTTTAAATAACTAAAAGTAATTTGATCAGGAGCAATAATACCAGATTTTGCACCCATTTCTATTGCCATATTACATAAAGTCATACGACTTTCCATACTTAACTGCTTAATTACACTCCCACAAAATTCTACAACATACCCTGTTCCACCTGAAACTGTTAATTTATTTATAATAAATAATATTATATCCTTAGCGCTAATACCATTTTTTAAATCACCCATTACTTCTATTTTCATTGTTTTAGATCTTTTTTGTTTAATTGTTTGCGTAGCAAAAACATGTTCTACTTCTGATGTACCGATACCGAATGATAATGCACCAAAAGCACCATGTGTAGAAGTATGAGAATCGCCACATACAATCAACATTCCAGGTAATGTAATACCTTGTTCTGGTCCAATGACATGAACAATACCTTGTTTTTCATGATGTAAACCATATAGCGGAATATTAAATTCGCTACAATTTTTTATCAAAGCTTGGATTTGTTTACGAGCCATATCATTTAATAAATTTACATCACTCGTTTGAGTTGAAACATTATGATCCATAGTAGCAAATGTTTTATTGGAACAACGTATCTTTCTATTCTTTAATCTAATTGCATGAAAAGCTTGTGGAGAAGTAACTTCATGTATCAGATGTAAATCAACATATAAAATATCTGTATTATTTAAATCTTTACACACTATATGACTATCATATAATTTATTATATAATGTTTTACCCATATTATATCTCTTTAATTAATAATTTAGAAATTATATCTCCCATTTGATCAGTATTGACATAATCTTTTTTATTCTCAGTAATATCAAATGTTCTATATCCTAATTGTAAAACTTTTTTAATAACAAAATAAATCGATTCAGATAAAAAATCTAGTTTCATACTATACTGTAATAACAAAGCAACAGATAAAATTTGTGCAATAGGATTAGCAATATTTTTACCTGTAATATCTGGAGCAGAACCTCCAGCAGGTTCATATAAACCAAAATTATTTTCATTTAAACTAGCAGAAGCCAACATTCCAATAGATCCAATAATAGATGCACATTCATCTGATAAAATATCACCAAATAAATTTGAACATAATATAACATCAAATTGATTAGGATTTTGAATAATTTGCATTACAGCATTATCTATATATAAATGTGATACATGCACATCTGGATATTCTTGTGATATTGTATTTACTACTTCCCTCCATAATTTAGAACTTTGTAAAACATTTGCTTTATCAATCGAAGTAATTTTATTCTGTCTTGTACGAGCAATCTCAAAGGCTAATCTAGTTATCCTTTCTATTTCAAATTTATAATATATTTCTGTATCAAATGCACATATTTTGGAATTAATAGTTATATTTCTTTTAGAATCACCAAAGTAAATACCACCAGTTAACTCACGAATACAAAGTATATCAATACCTTTATTAACAATAGTAGAACGTAATGGAGATAAATTTTTCAATTCTGGATATAATCGAGCAGGACGAATGTTTGCAAATAAATTAAAATGTTTTCTTAATTTTAATAATGCTGCTCGTTCTGGCTGTTGATGATCAGGTAAAAAACTCCATTTTGGACCACCTACTGAACCTAATAAAATAGCATCTGATTTTTCACATGCTAATAATGTTTTTTGAGGTAAAGCGGTACCAAAACGATCTATTGCAATACCTCCTATATCATATTCTTGATATACAATTTTTAAAAAACACTTTTCTTGTAATATATTTAATATTTTATATGCTTGCTTCATTACTTCCGGGCCAATACCATCTCCAGGTAATACTGCTATATAAAATTTTTTTTTCATATTCAATTATTCTTTATCAAATGAATAAATAAAATATTATATTTAAATATTAATTTTATAACCATAATACTCAAAACAAACATATTTTATCATACATTAAATTTGTTTAATTTAAGAGTTACTTGATTAGCTCTCCATATATTATTTAATACATTAACCATAGCTTTAGATGAAGATTCAATAATATCAGTAGCTAATCCTATTCCATGAAATTTCCTTTTTTTGTATTCTACTAAAATATCTACCTGACCTAATGCATCTTTTCCTTTACCTTTAGCAAATAATTGGAATTTCTGTAATAAGATAGAATAACCAGAAATTTTGCTTAAAGCTTGATATACTGCATCTACCGGTCCATTACTTGTAGTAGCAGATTTAGTCTTAATATCATTTCCACAAATTAATGTTACAGAAGCTTTAGCAGAACCTGTAGAACTGGATTTAACATTAAAATAATCTAATCTAAAATATTCTGGATGTTCTTGATGATTATTAATAAAAGCCAAAGCTTCTAAATCATAATCAAATACTTGTCCTTTTTTATCAGCTAATTTTAAAAATGAAACATATAACTTATTAATATCATATTCATCATCTTTATATCCCATTTGTGTCATACGATATCGTACTGCCGCTCTACCTGATCTAGAAGTTAAATTCAATTGTACATCTTTCAATCCTATAATTACAGGAGATAAAATCTCGTAATTTTCTCTATTTTTTAAAATACCATCTTGATGAATACCAGAAGAATGAGCAAAAGCATTACTACCAACAATCGCTTTATTAGCAGGAATAGGCATATTACAAATTTGACTAATAATTTTACTAGTACGATATATTTCTTTTTTATTGATATCAGTATGTACATCTAAAATATCCGAACGAGCAAAAATTGTCATAATAATTTCTTCTAATGCTGCATTACCTGCTCTTTCACCAATACCGTTCATTGTACCTTCTACTTGACGAGCACCTGCCATAATAGCAGAAATAGAATTTGCCACAGCCATACCTAAATCATCGTGACAATGGACAGATATAACCGCTTTATCAATATTTGGAACTTTTTCATATAAAGATTTAATAATATTATAAAATTGATTCGGTACAGTATATCCTACAGTATCTGGTATATTAATAGTAGTTGCTCCAGATGCAATCACACATTCTACAATACGACATAAATTATCTATTGATGTTCGACCAGCATCTTCACATGAAAATTCAACATCATCCGTATATCGTTTAGCTCTCTGTACAGAACGTACCGCCATAGATAATATTTCATCAAAATTTTTTCGTAATTTATATTGCATATGTAAATTAGATGTACCTAAAAAAATATGAATTCTAGAATTATCCATACCAGACATAGCATCAGCAGCAACATCAATATCTTTATCAACACACCTAGCTAAACTACATATTTTAACATTTTTAATAGTATTTGATATTACTTTAACTGAATTAAAATCTCCAGGAGAAGAAATGGGAAATCCAACCTCCATAACATCAATATTCATTCTTTCTAAAGCAAGTGCTATTTGTAACTTTTCTTTTACACTTAAACTAGACTGTAAAGATTGTTCTCCATCTCTAAGAGATGTATCAAAAATAATAACTTTTTCACTCATTATATTTTCCCATGTAAACATATTACATGTTTCATAAAAATTTATATATTAATAAAATTTTTTTATTATTACCAAAGTAAATAAAAAATTCAATTATGAGATAAAACTATATCTAATTTTAAAACTAATACATTGATATTTTCATAATTGATATCTATATTAATCATATTATCTTTTACTTGAATATATTTATGTATTATATAACACAAATCTTTTTTTAAATTATTAAAATATTTTGGATACATATTATGATTTGGCTTATTTAAAAAAATATATTGCAATCTTTTTTTAGCTACATATGCTGTGTTTTTCGTACGAAATAAAAAAAATCTGGATAATAACATATTTACCGCCCAAACAGTCTTTGAAAAAAACTTTTCTTTTTCGATTTAATAAATCTAAAATCGCACTTTTTCCCTATTAATCTACAAACTGTATCATGATATGCCTGTCCTGCAATAGATAAACTACTTAAAATGACTGGACTACCTTGATTAGAAGATTTTAAAACAAATGGATCTTCAGGTATTACACCAATTAATGGAATACGTAATATATCTAAAACATCATGCATACTTAACATATCTCCATTCTCTACTCGAATAGGATTATATCTTGTTAATAATAAATATTCTTTCATGGGCAATAAATTATTTTTAGATCTATTCGATTCAGCAGAAATAATACCTAATATTCTATCAGCATCTCTTACAGATGATACTTCGGGATTAGTAACAACAATTGCTTCATCTGCAAAATATATAGATAATAAAGCACCATTCTCAATACCAGCTGGAGAATCACAAATAATAAATTCAAATTTCATATCTAATAATTGTTTAAAAATTTTATTAATACCATCTATTGTTAAAGAATTT
Source organism: Buchnera aphidicola (Pterocallis alni) (assembly GCF_964059075.1). Lineage (NCBI taxonomy): Bacteria > Pseudomonadati > Pseudomonadota > Gammaproteobacteria > Enterobacterales > Erwiniaceae > Buchnera > Buchnera aphidicola. Next base: position 257,119 of record NZ_OZ060377.1, read on the forward strand.
TTGTTTTTAGTTTGTGAGGCGGGTAAAATAAACAAATTATCTGTATATTTATCTTTAATCATCGCTTGATATAAAGTAGCATCACCATCAATAACGTTAATTAAATCATATACTACTCTTCTTTCACAACCCATCACTAAATCTAAATTTCTTAAACCAATATCAAAATCAATTACGATAGTTTTTTTACCATTTTGAGCTAATCCTGTTGCAATAGAAGCACTAGATGTAGTTTTCCCCACTCCCCCTTTTCCTGATGTTACTGCAATAATACGAGCCATATATTTATCCTTGATAAATATAAATTTATATTATGATAATGGATAAACAGATATAATATTATTATTTAAAATAGCACCCACAGATTTACCTAGCATATTATGCGGTATATGATCCATTAATAAATATTCTCCTGAAATTGAAAGTAATTCTGCAAATAATCTAGTACAAAAAATTTGTCTTGTTTGATCCCCGTGAGCTCCAGCTAAAGCACGACCTCTCATAGTCCCATAAATATGAATATTACCTCCCGCTATTAATTCAGCACCAGCATTGACATTATTTGTAATAATTAAATCAGAATGATGCACATAAATAGTTTGACCTGCTCTAACTGGTGTATTAATTATTTTAGATGTATTTTTTTTATTTAATAAAATATTATATTTTTCTAGAATATTTTTATTATTAGAATGATGTAACCCTTTGGATAGAATAGGAATTTTAGATTGTATAATTATTTTTTTTAATACATTATTTATATTTCCAATAATTCCAATAATTTGCAATCCCGTTTCACAAATTGCTTGCTCCATTTTTTTCCAATCTACCCGATTAGTCAAAAATGAAATATTTAATATAATAGGTGTTTTTTTTAAAAAAAAAGGAAATTGATTTATTTTTTTTAATATAGATATTTTTACTAAATCTACAATATCACTTTTGATATATAGTACTGATAATGTAAAAATATTACCTTTAAATTCAATAATATTATTTTTTAACATATTAATAAATTATAATATAGTCGTTTTATTATATATATTATTGTATTAATAATATTAAAAAATATTATTAATACCTTAAATTATATATTGATGTTATTAATTAATATATTAATGTGTAATATATAAAAGATATAAAATCATACATATATTATACAGTAATAAATTATAAATAAAATTATTAAATATTACCCAGAGCGGGAATCGAACCCGCAAAGCTGTTAAGCCGAGGGATTTTAAGTCCCTTGTGTTTACCTATTTCACCATCCGGGCAATTATATAGGCGCGTTCTGGAGTCGAACCAGATTATACGGATTTGCAGTCCGCCACATAACCAATCTGTCAACGCGCCACATTATATCAATATAATTTATTTTAAACTTTATTGATAATCTTGTCCAATTTTATTTAAAAAAATAAAATTATGTAATAATTATAATATATTAAACTTTATAATACAAGAAGTAAATATTTAAAAAAACTTTACATTAAATGATAGTTATATTATCATAAGTATTAAGAATAGAAATTTATTCAAACAAAAGAAGGAGGGATGGCCGAGTGGTTTAAGGCAGCGGTCTTGAAAACCGCCGATGGGTAATACTCATCCGAGAGTTCGAATCTCTCTTCCTCCAAAATAAATCAATTATTCTATTTAAACATATAAGAATATCAATATATCTTAATTTATATATAATTATAAAATACTATAAATTTTTTTCTTACAATATAATATATAAAAATTTTATTTTAAAATATTAATATATTAAATATATTCAATTTATAATATTACATAAAATATATAATTATAATACATACTAAATAAAATTTTTTATTAATACAATTTTAATAATCATTTAAAATATATATTATAATCAGTAAATATTGAAATAATATAAGATAAAAATAATATTTATTATTCATAATATATAATATTTTAACAAACATATATCTATCTAAAAATTTTCTATTTTTAAAATAATAAAAAAAATATATAATAATTATGTGAATGATTTTGTATAATTTATCATAGTAAATCAAAAATATAATTTATTTAAAAAAATTATGATATTAATAAAAAAATAAGAAAATTAAAATTTACAGAAATATGAAACAAGAAAATACCAAAATAATAAATATAATAATTAAAAATAATAACATCGATCAGCGAATAGATAATTTTATATTATCTAAATTTCAAATTACTTCTAAAAATCAATTATATAAAAAAATTAGAATAGGAAATATAAAAATAAATGAAAAAAAAATATTACCTCATTACAGATTAGCATTAGGAGATAATATTTCAATTCAAAATATTCAATTAAAAAAAAAACAATCTTTATACATAAATAAAAGAATAAAAGAAAAATTATTATCTTGTATATTGTATGAAGATAAACATTTAATAATAATTAATAAACCATCTGGTATTCCAGTACATGGAGGAAGTGGAATAGCATATGGAATAATTGAATTATTTAGAATAATTAAAAATAGTTGCACATATTTAGAATTAATACATAGATTAGATAAAGATACATCAGGAATATTAATGATGTGTAAAAATAAAACTTCACTTAAAAAAATACAACAACAATTTAAAGAAAAGAAAGTAAAAAAAAAATATATAGCATTATTACACGGAAAAATGATACCAAACAAACAAATTATTTCACAACCATTAATCAAAAATCAATTACCTAATGAAAAAAAAAAAGTTATAATTCACACCCATGGTAAACCATCAACTACTATATTTAAAGAAAAATATTTTTTTAAACATACAACGCTTGCAATAATTATACCAAAAACAGGTCGAACTCATCAAATTAGAGTGCATGCAGCATATATCGGAAATCCCATATTATTTGATAAATTGTATGGCAATACTAATTTAGATGATAAAATACATACCAAACATAAAAAAAAAAAAATTTTATTACATGCACAAAGTATAATTTTTTATCATCCTATCAATAATAAACAATACTTTATTAAAGCTCCAATCAAGAATAGATTTAAAAAATATATGAAATAATTATTGTATTATATATAAAAAAATAATTTTTATTATTAAAAGGAATATTATATGGCAGTACAAAAAAGTAAACCAACTCGTTCAAAAAGAGGTATGCGTAGATCACATGATAAAATTAATCTACCGAACTTATCCACTGATAAATCTAGTAAAGAAATACACATTAGACATTGTTTAACAAAAAATTTACTATATAAAGGAAAAAAAGTACTAATAAAAAATATATATAAATCATAAAAAATGGTAATAAAACCATATAAATATATCTCTATAATTTATATTTTTAAAATATTATTATATGGACTAAAAACAAGAATTATAGGAAAATAATTTTATGCCATCTTTTGCTATGATTTTTCCAGGCCAAGGATCTCACAAAATAAATATACTACACAAATTATATAAAAACAGCACTATTATACAAAATACTTTTTTAGAAGCTTCAAATTATTTGAATTATAATCTCTGGAAATTAATAAATACTTCACACTATTTAAATAAAAACCAGTATATCCAACCATTAATATTAGTATATTCTGTAGCAATATACAGATTATGGAAAAAATTAGGAGGTTCTAATCCCAATATTTCCTCAGGTCATAGTTTAGGAGAATATGCAGCCTTAGTATGTGCAAAAATTATTACATTTTCTGAAGCAGTAAAATTAGTTGCATATAGAGGAAAAATTATGGAAAAGTATAGTGCAAAACAAGAAGTCCAAATGCAGGCAATTATCGGTTTAAATAAAAAAATTATATTAAAAATATGTAAAAAATATTCCTATAAAAAAATAGTAAATATAGCAAGTATAAACTCAAAAAAACAAATTATTATTTCTGGACATAAACAAGCAGTACAAAATGTTAGCATAACATGTAAGAAAAATGGAGCTCACAAAATACTTAATATTCCAGTAAATATTGCAGCACATTGTTATATAATGAGAAAACTAACTAGAAAATTATCTAAAAAAATAAAAAAAATACATTTTCAACATTCAACATATCCAGTAATTAGTAGTATATCTGTAAAAAAACAAGCATCTAAACACACAATACGTAAATCTCTCATTAAACAACTGTATAAACCAGTACAATGGTATAAAACAATAAATTTAATAAAATCTCAATCTAATATAATATTAGAATTAGGAATGAATAATATTTTAATTAATTTAATAAAAAAAAGAAAAAATATCAAATTAATACCTATGAATAACTTAGAAAACATATATTCTGCTTTAAATTTAACAACAAATATAAAATGAAAAATAAAAAAAAAATAGCTTTAGTTACTGGAGCAAATAAAGGAATTGGAAAATCCATTGCATATATATTATCACAAAATAATATTACAGTTATTGGAACTGCAACTAGTTTAAATGGAAAAAAAAACATTAGTAAAAATTTACAAAGTAATGGATTTGGGTTGATATTAAATACTATGTATGAATATGAAATATCACAATGTATAAGATATATAAATAATAATATTGGAAATATTGATATATTAATTAATAATGCAGGAACAAAAATAGATAAACTTTTAATAAATATGAAAAGTTATGAATGGAATAATGTCTTACAAATAAATTTAAATTCTATTTTTCATTTATGCAAATTAGTTATCAAACCTATGATAAAAAATCAATATGGAAGAATAATTACAATAGGATCAATTATAAGTTATATTGGAAATATTGGACAAATAAACTATTGCGCATCTAAAGCTGGGATTATTGGATTTAATAGAACACTAGCGTTAGAAGTAGCAGATAAAGGTATCACTGCTAATATTATTGCTCCTGGTTTTATTAAAACAGATATGACAAAAAATATACCAAAAAAAAAAATGCAACAATATTTATCAAAAATTCCATTAAAAAAATTTGGTTCCACTAAAGATATAGCGCATGCGGTATTATTTTTATCTTCTCCATCTGCCTCATATATTACAGGACAAACAATTCATATCAACGGAGGAATGTATATGAATTAAAAAATATTATAAAAAAATATATACTTATAATATCACTTAAATATCATTTTCATAATAAATAATATTCATATGAACCAATTACAAAACAATATAAAAAACATTATTATTAAAACATTGGAAATAAAAAATAAAAAAATAAATAATACAACTCATTTATATAAAGAGTTGAATTTAGATTCATTAGATATAATAGAAATTTATATGGCTATAGAAGAAGAATTCCAATTAGAAATACCAGAGGAAATATCTGAAAATTTTAAAAATATTGAAGATATTGCTAATTATATTAATAAAATAAAAAAATATGAAAAAAAGTAAATTTATTGTATTAGAAGGATTAGATTGTTCTGGAAAAACAACAATATGTCAAATTCTTAAATTATTATTACATAATATGGGAATAAAAAAAATCTTAACCGTAAGAGAACCTGGTAGTACTAAAATAGCTGAAAAAATTAGAAACATTATAAAATATCCTAATTCAAATGAAATTATTCACAAAAAAACAAATTTATTATTAATCTATGCAGCAAGAATACAATTAATCGAAAATATTATTAGACCATCGTTAAAAAAAAACATATGGATTATATCTGATAGATATGATTTATCTTCATATGCTTATCAAGGAGGAGGATTTAAAATTAAAAAAAATATTATACAAAAATTACAACAAATGACTTTAAAACCACTAATCCCTGATTTAACAATATATCTCGATGTCTTGCCCAAAAATTCTATACAAAGATCTATAATGCGTAATAAAGAAGATAAAATAGAAAAAAATAGTTTAAATTTTTTTAACAGAACTAGAAATATTTATTTAAAATTAATTGCTCAAAATTATCATAGTATAAAAATTGATGCAAACTTAAAAAGTAATATTGTACAAAATGATGTAATAAATAAATTTAAAAAATGGTTTCAATATGTATATTAATCAATATCCATGGTTAAAAAAAATATATATTGAAATTATCAAAAATTATAAAAAAAATCAACTACACAATATTATCTTAATAAAATCATATAATATCCATAATACTTTTACAATTATTATGGAAATTAGTAAATGGATTTTTTGTACAAATAAAATAGGAATCCGCAGTTGCGGAAAATGCACAGGATGTTTATTAATTGTCAGTAAAAACCATCCAGACTTTTATATTTTATACCAAAAAAAAAATACATTTATAGAAGTAGATATTATAAAAAATACAATAAAAAAAATTTTAAATACATCACAACAATATGGAAGTAAAATAATTTGGATACCAAGTTATAAAAAACTAACAATATATGGAATTAATACATTATTAAAAATAATTGAAGAACCTCCAAAAGATACATTTTTTTTTATTGGAAGTAGTATAAATCATAATATACATAAAACATTTTCAAGTAGATGTTTAAAATATAAAATATACCCTCCAAGAGAAAATATTGGATTGGCTTGGATAATAAAAAATACCAATATAAAAAAAAAAAAAAAATCTTTAATAATTTTAAGAAATAATAATAATAATCCAGAATTATCAAAAAAACTTATTGAAAATAATATATTTTCTTTAAGAAAATATGTTTTATACAATATACGATGTGCAATTATAAAAAATAATTATTTTATATTATTACCTATCTTAAGTAAAAAAAATATTTATATAAAAATCAATTGGATTATTTTGTTATTATTAGATGTCTTAAAATTTAAAAAAAATTTTTTTACATTTTTAATCAATATAGATCAATTACAACTAATTCAAGAAATATCGAAAAAGTATACATATAATTTTATACAAATCATTTTAAAATCTTGGATAAAATGTCAAAATAAATTAATTCATATCCAATACATTAATCAAGAATTACTAATATTACAAGAATTATTAAAATGGGAATACAATAAACATTCAAAATAATTTATCATTTTTAAATAATAAAAGAGTATAAACATGTATTTAATTGATTCACATTGTCATTTAAATATTTTACAAAAAAAAAAAAAAAATATAAAAAATATTTTACAAAAAGCATATTCCTATAATATTAAAATTTTTTTAACTGTCGCGATATCTATTTCAGATTATAAAAAATCATTTTCTTTATTTAAAAAATATCCAAATATTTTATATAGTTGTGGAATACACCCACTACATAATAATATACTTAAAAAACATATTTTACAATTACAAGAAATAATTAAAAAACACAAACATGTAATTGCATTAGGTGAAACAGGATTAGATTTTTACAAATCATCATTTAATAAAACATTACAAATAAAAATATTTCAAGAACATATTCGATTAAGCATCATATATAAAAAACCCATCATTATACATACTAGAAATTCTGAAATGGAAATCATAAATATACTTTCCCAAAAAAAATTCCAAAAATGTACAGGTGTAATTCATTCTTTCACTGGAGATATAAATTTTGCAAAAAAAATATTAGATTTAGGATTTTATATTTCTCTATCCGGAATAATCACCTTTAAGAATGCAAGTTATTTACAACCAATAATTAAATTTATACCATTAAATAAATTATTAATAGAAACAGATTCTCCATATTTATCTCCAGAACCTAAAAGAGGTAAATGTAATAATCCAGCGTACTTATTATATATTGCAAAATATATTGCAAAAATTAAGGGGATCAATTTATTTGATTTATCTAAAATTATTCAAAATAATTTTAACAATTTATTTAATATTAAAAAATACATCTAGGAAATACATGATATGCTAAAAAATATGTTTTCTAATCTACAAAAATTAGGAAAATCATTAATGATTCCAGTATCAGTATTACCTATTGCAGGTATTTTACTAGGAATTGGATCAGCACATTTTACCATAATACCACCAATTATATCTCAAATTATGTCTGCAACAGGAGGGGTAGTTTTTAAAAATATACCATTAATTTTTGCCATCGGTATTACATTAGGATTTACAAATAATGATGGTATTGCTGCATTAGCAGCTGTAATTTGTCAAAAAATTATGATTACTACTACAGCAATTATTATTCCTATTGTTATTGAATTATATAATATCCACATAAAAAATCAAAACTTAAATGATACTGGAGTGTTAGGGGGAATTATTGCTGGTGCAATTACAGCATATTTATTTAATAAATTTTATCAAATTGAACTACCTGAATATTTAGGATTCTTTTCTGGAAAAAGATTTATCCCTATGATTGCTGGTATAGCAGCCATACTATTTGGATGCGTATTATCTTTCATATGGCCTCCAATAAATTATCTCATTCAAATATTTTCTCAATGGGCTGCCTACCAAAATCCAATGCTTGCTTTTGGGATATATGGATTTGTAGAAAGAATGTTAATACCATTAGGTTTACATCATATTTGGAATGTACCATTTCAAATGCAAATTGGAGAATATACTAATTCATCTGGACAAATATTCCATGGTGATATTGCAAGATATATTGCTGGTGATAACACAGCTGGAAAATTAGCTGGGGGTTTTTTATTTAAAATGTATGGTTTACCGGGAGCTGCTATTGCTATTTGGCGTTCTGCATATAAGCAGAATAGAGCCAAAATTGGAGGTATCATGCTTTCTGCAGCTTTAACTGCTTTCTTGACTGGAATTACTGAACCTATTGAATTTTCATTTTTATTAACCAGTCCAATATTATATATTATACATGCTATATTATCTGGATTATCATTCCCATTATGTATTTTACTAGGAATGCATGCAGGAACTAGCTTTTCACACGGATTAATAGATTTTATTATATTAAGCATACGTGGACACGATATATGGTTATTTCCAATGGTAGGAGTAGTATACGGATTGATATATTATATTATATTTTATACTTTAATAAATATTTTCAATTTAAAAACACCAGGTAGAGAAGATATAAAAAATCATCTAAAAAAATACACTCCACAAGAATTAGCACCTTTATTAATATCTGAATTAGGTGGAATAAATAATATTACTAACTTAGATGCTTGTATTACAAGAATTCGCATTACAGTAAAAGATACATCATTAGTTAATCAAACAAAAATTAAAGAATTAGGAGCATCAGGAATAATTATTGCAGGAAAAGGAGTACAATTAATTTTTGGTACAACATCGGATAATTTAAAAACTACAATGGATAAATATATAAACAACTTAAAAAAATAATTATACAATTTTAAAAATATATTACTACTATTAAGATAGTAAAATTAATAGTAGTGTAATAAAATATTACACATGTATAATATCTTTTTTAAAAAAAACAATACAACGGAAAATATACACATGTACAATAAATATAATTATCTCTGTAATACAATTAATATTTTTATTATTACTCTTAAATAGTATTGTATATCTCGCATTAATACAAGTAATAAAGATTCATCACAAATAGATAATTTTTACAACTGTATACTATAATACATTTAACATAATAAATGATTTACATTTCTTGGAAAAGGAATTAAATCTTTAATATTTTTAATTCCTGTAATATAGGATAGCAATCTCTCCAAACCTAAACCAAAACCAGCATGTGGTATACTACCATATTTTCTTAAATCCAAATACCAATTATAATCTTTAATACATAAATTACATTCTAATAATCTTTCTTTTAAAATGGATATCCTATCTTCTCTTTGCGAACCACCAATTAATTCTCCTACACCAGGTACTAACATATCCATTGCAGCAACATGTTTTTTATCATCATTTACTCTCATGTAAAAAGCTTTCAATTTCTTTGGATAATTTTTTACAATAATAGGAGCACAAAAATACTTATCTACAAGATATTTTTCATGCTCAGCACATAAATCTAAACCATATTGTACTGGATTATTAAAATTATAATTAGAATTTAGTAAAATTTTAATAGCATCATTATAATTAATGTCAATAATTTCATATAATAAACAATTTTCTAATCGAAAAAAAATATTTTTATCAATGTTATCATATAAAAAATTTATATCATCCGTGCAAGTATTTAAAATAAATTGTGTAACATATTTAATCATACTTTTAGATAAAGATATAATATCATTTAATTTTGCAAATGCTACTTCTATTTCTAACATCCAAAATTCAGATAAATGTCTTGTTGTATTAGAATGTTCAGCTCTAAAAGTGGGCCCAAAAGTATAAATTTTACCCATAGAACACGCGTAAGATTCAGCGGTTAATTGTCCAGATACTGTTAAAAAAGATTCTTTTCCAAAAAAATCTTTATTAAAATCTATTTCCCCTCTTACATTCGTAGGAATATTTTTCATATCTAATGTAGAGACTCGAAACATAGATCCTGCACCTTCTGAATCTAAACTGGTAATAATAGGAGTAGGAATCCAATAATAATTCTTTTCGTATAAAAAAGTATGTAAAGCATGAAAAACATGATTTCTAATACGAGTTACTACTCCTATATAATTTGTCCTAGGACGTAAATGGGGGATTTCTCTTAAAAATTGATAAGTATGTTTTTTAGCAGAAACTGGATAATTCTGTGGCGAATCCACCCAACCAATAATTTTAATTTTTATTACTTTTATTTCATATTTCTGTATACTTCTAAAGGCATATACTAATACCCCTTGTACAGAAATAGCACATCCGCTAGTTAATTTTAACACTTCAGAATCATAATTTACAATAGTATTATTAATAATACATTGAATTGTATGTACAGAAGAACCATCATAAACATCAATAAAAGAAATACCAGAATTAGAATGTCTACGATTACGTACCCATCCGAAAATTAATACTTTTTTATTAATTGCAACATAATTTTTATATATGTCATTTACTGAAATTGATATCATATAATAAAATAATCCAAATTAATATAATAAATATTTATTAATATATATTTAATATATAATATTATCAAAATATATAAATTTTTTATATTAAATATCTTATTATAAAAATAATACAAAATTCTATTACATGTATAAAAAATAAACACAATACATAAAAATTTAACAATTTTTACAAAATGTAGAACAATATCCATTATATATTAAAAAACATTGTTTACATTGAATAAAAAGTAAATGACACAAATTATTTTTACAATTGATATAATCATCACAAAGCTCTCCGCAAATAGTACAATTAGATAAAATATGATTAGAAACTTTTTCAGCAATTCTATGATCAAAAACAAAATTTTTTCCATAAAATTTCATTGATAATTTTCTTTTTCTTATTGTATTGACATAATTTAAAATACCACCTTCTATATGATATATATATTTAAAATGATTATGTTTAAGCCAAGCTGTAGCTTTTTCGCACCTTATACCACCAGTGCAATATAAAACGATTTTTTTACTCTGATATTGTTCTAAAAAACCAACAATCCCGTTTAATTGATCTCTAAAAGTAAAACCTGGTACATGAATAGCATTTTTAAAATGACCAATAATATATTCATAATGATTACGCATATCTACAAAAATAAATTGTTTATTTTCTAACATATTATTAACAAATATTGGTTTTACATAAATACCAACATTTTTATAATCAAACACATTATTATGTAGACCATCAGCAACAATTTTATTACGTACTTTTACTTTTAATGAAAAAAATGCAATTTTATTGTCTAATCCCCGATTCAATCGTATGTTTTTAAACATAATATGTATCTTAGATAAATATATTTTTAATATATTCAAATATTTTCTTGAAATACTAATTTGAGCATTAATACCTTCATGAGAAATATAAATTCTACCTAATATTTTTAATTTAATAAAAGATTTATATATAATATTTCGTAATTTTATAGGATGATGAATATCATAATATTTGTAAAATGAAATATTCATTCTATATTTACTATGTAATAACATAATTTTATACTGATCAATAAAAATATTTTATCAATGATTACAATAAATGAATAGAATTATTATACAATATTTTATATATTATATAAATTGATTATCTTATAGTATGTATGTAATTCTGTAAAATATTTTTTTGTTTTAATAATTTTTCTTGAGTCAAGATTAAAACACTTAAATTATTTTTTTTTTGTATAATTAAATTTTTCGGAGCTCGATTTAAAAATTTTTTATTTAAAAAAGTATTATTTAAAATATTAATTTTTAAATTAATTGCATAAATTTTATTAAGTACTTTTATTAACTCACATTTAGGATTTATAATAATATTTAATACAATAGAACATTTAATATTATGAATAATATCTGTAACAGAATTTATAGGAAGAATATAATTGAAATCAACAAACATAATATTCTCTAGATATGCTATTTTTTTAATAATTAATTGATAATATAATACAATATTTTTATATTCTAGAGAAACATCATGTACAAATAAACACAATAAATATTTACTGGAAATATTAAAAATAGTACGCACATTACGAATAAATAAAATAACCTTTTTAATAAAAGACATAATATTTACAATATTATTATCTATAATCATATCGTTATAATTAGGAAAACTTTGTAACATAATCGTTTTTCCTTTAATACTAAGAAAATTTTTCAATTTTTTCCAAATATACTCGGTAATAAAAGGAATAATAGGGTGCGCAATTTTTAAAATAGTTTCAAAAACATGAAACATAGTATATTTTACACTCATTTTTTCTTGTTCGGAACCAAACTGCAAAAATATTTTTACAATTTCTAAATACCAATCACAAAATGTATGCCAAAAAAAATTATACAACTTATGTGCAGCAACATCAAAACGATAACAATCTAAAGCAGAACGATATTTTCTGATCATGTTATTAAATTTAATTAATAACCACAAATCAAAAAATAAAAAATATTTTTGGTAATTGTGAATATTAATCTCATTATCATTAATATGCATACAAATAAATCTTCCAGCATTCCAAATTTTTGTGCAAAAATTCCTATATCCTTTTAATCTATTCATATCCCAATTTATATTTCTATTAATAGAAGATAAAGAGGCAAAAGTGAAACGTAAAGAATCAGCTCCAAAACTAGTAATACCATGTGGAAATTGTTTTTTAGTATTATTATTAATTTTTTTTACCATATTATCTTTCATGTGTAAAACAGTTCTTTTCTTTAATAAATCAGATAAGCTAATACCATCAATCATATCTATTGGATCTAATACATTTCCTTTAGATTTAGACATCTTTTTACCAAATTCATCTAAAATTAAACCTGTTATGTATACTTTTTTAAATGGAACTTGAATGGTATGATTATCTTTTAAACAATACAAAGTCATCATAATCATTCTCGCTACCCAAAAGAATATAATGTCAAAACCACTAATTAAGACTGAAGTAGGATGAAAAAACTTTAATAAATTATTTTTTTTGGGCCAATCTAAAGATACAAAAGTCCATAAACTAGAAGAAAACCAAGTATCTAAAACATCTGGATCTTGTATTAATTTTTTTTCATCAGAAATAAAATATTTTTTTCTAATTTCTAATTCACTATTTCCAACATATATATTACCTATATCATCATACCAAGCTGGTATACGATGACCCCACCATAACTGACGTGAAATACACCAATCTTGAATATTATTCATCCATGATAAATACATATTTTTATACTGTTTAGGAAAAAAGGTAATTTTTTTATCTGTAACTATTTTTATAGCATTTTTAGATAATAAATCAGTTTTCATATACCATTGATCAGTTAATAATGTTTCAATTTTCGATCCACTTCTTTCTCCATATAATATAGATACATAATCATTTATAATACAACTCAACATACCTATTTTATCTAAAAAATTAATTATGTGCATTCTAGCATCTAAAAAATATAATTTTTTTACATCTTTTGGAATATTTGTATTATATATATTAGAAATATTCATACTAATATCATATATTTCAAATGTATTTAGTACATAACCCTTTTTATCAAAAATATTTATTATAGGTAAACTATTTCTAAGAGCCACTTGATAATCATTCATATCATGCGCTGGAGTAATTTTTACACAACCAGTACCCTTATACATATCTATACAATTATCAGATACAATCGGTATACAACGATTAATAAATGGCACAATTACAAATTTACCAATAATATTTTTATATCTCATGTCTAATGGATGCACTGCAATTGCAACATCACCTAATAAGGTCTCTGGTCTTGTAGTAGCAACTGTTAAATATTTTCTTGTAATAGATTTTATACAATTATTATATATTGGATATCTAATATACCACATCTTACCAAAAATAGATTTATTTTCTATTTCTAAATCTGATACAACAGTTTGTAATTCAATATCCCAATTAGATAACTTTTTTTTACGATAAATAAGATTATCATGATATAAATTAATAAATACTTTTCTAATTGCTTTAGACGATTTATCATCTAATGTAAATCTTTCTCGATTCCAATCAACTGAACTACCTAATCTTTGTATTTGATAATTAATATTATTATGAACCAAATCTTTCCAATCCCAACACTTTTTAATAAAATTTTTTCGCCCAATATCATGTAAATTTTTTTTTTCTTCTATATTAATTTTTTTTGATACAATAATTTGTGTGGCAATGCCAGCATGATCTAATCCCATTTGCCATAAAGTATTATCTCCTTGCATTCTATGATATCTAATTAAAATATCCATAATGGTTTGCTGAAATGCATGCCCCATATGTAAATAACCTGTAATATTGGGAGGAGGCATAATTATGCAAAAATTCTTCTTTTTAGTATTAAAGTGAGGTTTAAAATAACCCTTTTTTTTCCAATGTAAATATAGAGAATATTCTATTTGAGTTGGATTATATTTTTTTTTCATATACAATTTTAATAGTATTAACCAGTAAAAATTTCATTTTATAAAAACAAATTATACATCATTTATATATATTCATTATTTATACATATAGAATAAATAAAAATAATAAATAACGACATATTTATACACATAATATTTTACTTACAAATAAATAAAATATATTATTAGTATAAACTTGATATATTAAAAAAAATATTAAAATATGAATTAATAAATATTAATATATAATATATCATTGTAAAATAAAAAAATAAATTTATATAAAGAAAAAGATAATTTATTTTATTACAATACAATAAATAAATAATATACAATATATTTCTATAAAAAAATAATATGAATAGTTTATACAACAAGCATATATTAAAAATTTCTGATCTTACTAAAAAAGAAATAAAAAAAATTATAAAATTTGCTTCCGTACTTAAAAAAAATAGAAACAATAAACAAGAAATACAATATTTAAAAAACAAAAAAATTGCTTTAATTTTTGAACAAAAATCAACAAGAACTAGATGCTCATTTGAAGTAGCAGCAATAGAACAAGGAGCATATGTTAGTTATTTAGGATCTGATATACATTTAGGATATAAAGAATCAATTACAGATACTATTAAAGTCCTTGAAAGATTATATGATGGTATCGCATATCGTGGTTCAAACCATAAATATATAAAAATAATTTCACAAAATTCTCAAATTCCAATATGGAATGCATTAACACAAAAATATCATCCAACACAAATTTTAGCCGATATATTTACTATAATAGAATGTATGCCTAATAAATCCATTGAAAATATAATTTGTACTTATGTAGGTGATGCATCTAATAATATTGCGAAAACATTGTTAGAAATAGCTCAAATTATGAAATTAAAATTACGTTTTTTAGCACCAAAAAAATATTGGCCTAAATTACCTATTTCAAATAATAAAAATATTAAAAATAATATTATGTGTACTGAAAATATAAAAAAGGGAGTAGAATTATCTGATTTCATTTATACAGATGCTTGGATTTCAATGGGAGAAGATCCATCAACATGGGAAGAAAAAATACAATTATTAAAAAAATACCAAATTAATGAAGAAATGATACAATTATCAAAAAATAAAAATATAAAAATATTACATTGTTTACCGTCTTTACATGATTCAAATACAATATTAGGAAAAAAAATATCTAAAAAATATAAATTAAATAATGGAATTGAAATAACAAATACAGTTTTTAAAAAATATCAAGATATTATTTTTACACAATCTGAAAATAAATTACATACTATTAAAGCATTAATGATATTAAATTTAATACAAAATATAAATAATAAATCAATATTATCATAAAAACTATCAATAAATAAGATTATAATATCAATAATATAATATCCACAAAATATAAATAATAAAATTATATTTATGGAAAATCAATATATTATATATGTAAAAAATCACATGAATCATAATATATTTTAATATTAAAAATAATTATTCTATATACTATAAATAATTATCATGTATATACATAAATATGCCACATTGTGGCATAAAATAAATTTTTATTTAAAATATACACACAAAAATCATTATTCACATAACATATAAATAAAAAATATTTTTTATTAAAAATAAATTTTATTGTTTATTTTTTTGTATATTTGGAAGAATAAAAATTACTACGTTTTTTATTAATCAATTTATAACCATAATTATATAACTTAATTTTAATTAATTTATTTAAAATTCTAGTATTAATGAAACTACTCAAGATGGATTTAGGTAAACATCTAGATAACTCAATTGTTGAAAATTCAGAAAATATTTTTACACTACCAATATAGCAACTATTAATTTTACCTTCATTAGCAATTGCTCCAACAATATGTCGTACTTCCACTCCATGAGAGTATCCAACTTCAATTCTATATAAATTCATTGCAAAAGTAGATTTACTTTTTTTAAAAGTAGCAGGAAATTTATTTTGAGAATTAAATGATAATGTATTTGTTTTAATATTTGTATATAATTTTTTTTTATTATCATGTTTAATAAAAAATTTTTTCTGCGAGCTAACTACATCTGAAATAATTAAAGGACGTTTACCTTGTGCAATTTTTAATAGTGCAGCAGCTAAAGTTTCAATTGTAAATTTATTATCTGGATTTAATTTGGGTAATAAAGAACAATATTTTTCTAAATCTACACTATTACATTCTTTCAAAACATTTTGCGATAATTTTTTCAACCTACATTCACTTAATAATTTCATATTTGGTAATTCAATTCTAATAATAGGTTGTTTTAATGTATTTTCAATATTTTTAAATAATCTATATTCTCTACGCTCAACAAATAATAAAGCTTTCCCTATACGACCAGCTCTACCTGTACGACCAATACGATGAATATATGATTCTACATCCATAGGGATATCATAATTAATTACTAAACTCACTCGATCTACATCTAAACCTCGAGCAGCAACATCGGTTGCTATTAAAATATCTAATCTACCATCTTTTAATCGATCTAAGGTTTTTTCTCTAATGTGTTGATTCATATCACCATTCAGTGCAGCACTATTATACCCGTGTCGATCTAATGCTTCGGCCACTTCTAAAGTTGCATATTTTGTACGAACAAAAATAATTGTTGCAGAAAATTCTTCAGATTCTAAAAATCGTATTAAACCATCCGTTTTACGACCATATACCATCCAATAAAATTGTTTAATATTTGGCCGAGTAATAATATTAGATTGAATTTTAACTTCTTTAGGAGAAACCATAAATTTTTTAGCGATAATTCGAATAACTTCCGGCATAGTAGCAGAAAATAAAGCTGTTTGATGTATACTCGGAATTTTTCGTAAAATATTTTCTACGTCTTCTATAAAACCCATTCTCAACATTTCATCTGCTTCATCTAAAACTAAACCTTTTAATTGTGATAAATTTAAAGTACCACGATTTAAATGATCTAATAATCTACCAGGAGTACCAACTATAATTTGAGGACCTCTTCTTAATTCACGTAACTGTATATCATATCGTTGACCACCATATAAAGGAACAACCTTTATACTAACAATATATTTAGCAAATTCCATAAAAGCTTTAGATACTTGTATAGCTAATTCTCTAGTTGGAGTTAAAACTAATACTTGAGGATATTTTAAACCTAAAATAATATTATGTAATAACGGTAAAGCAAAAGCAGCAGTTTTACCACTACCTGTTTGTGCCATACCTAATACATCATTTCCAGATAATAAATAAGGAATACATAATTTTTGAATAGGAGAAGGTGTTACATAACCCATATTATTTAAAGATTTGACCAATAAAGCATTTAAACCTAACTTTAAAAAAGAATTTTCAACTTGAACCATTTAATATTATATACCTCTTAAGATTATAATACATACATCTAAGTATGTTGATAAAATATTGGTGTAATATAAAAAGCAAGATTTTAATTAAATTTATATTATTTATTTAAATAAATATATTACATGGATTTTGTAGATATATGAGCATCTTTTATACTAAGTCTTAAACGACCATATTTATCTATTTCTAAAACTTTTACTGTAACTAATTGCTCTATTTGTAAGTAATCTGTTACTTTATCTACTCTTTTACTATTTATTTGAGAAATATGTACTAAACCTTCTTTACCAATACCAATAGATACAAATGCTCCAAAATCTGTAATCCTAATTACTCTTCCCGTATATATTGTACCTATTTTGATTTCCGAAGTAATTTCTTGAATACGTTGAATAGCATTTTTTGCCTTTTGTTCCAAAGTGGCAGAAATTTTTACAGTACCATCATCTTGAATTTCAATTACTGTTCCAGTTTCTTCAGTTAACATACGAATTACAGCTCCTCCTTTCCCAATAACATCCTTAATTTTTTCTGGATTAATTTTCATAGTATGAATACGAGGAGCAAATTTAGACATTTTTCTTCTAGGTATACTAATAAATTTTTGCATTTTATGTAGAATATACAATCTAGATTTTTTTGCTTCCAATAAAGAATCAAATAAAATTTTACTATTAATGCCTAATATTTTCATATCCATTTGTAAAGCAGTAATACCTTTTTTTGATCCAGCAACCTTAAAATCCATATCACCCAAATGATCTTCATCACCTAAAATATCTGATAATACTATATATTTTTCTTTCTCCTTAATTAATCCCATAGCAATACCAGATATGGCATATTTAATAGGAACCCCGGCATCCATTAATGCTAATGAAGCACCACAAACTGATGCCATAGAAGAAGAACCATTGGATTCAGTAATTTCAGAAACCACTCGAATAGTATATGGAAATTCATCAATATTAGGCATAACTGCTACCATACTACGTTTTGCTAAACGACCATGACCGATTTCTCTTCTTTTAGGAGATCCTAATATACCAATTTCACCAACAGAATAAGGAGGAAAATTATAATGAAATAAAAAATTATCTACTCTATCTCCTAATAATTCATCTAAATTTTGGGCATCTCTAGAAGTTCCTAATGTTACAGATACTAATGCTTGTGTTTCCCCTCTAGTAAATAATGCAGATCCATGTACTCTTGGAAGAGTACCAGTTTGTATATTTAGTACACGAACTTGATCTTTTTTACGACCATCAATTCTACATTTCCCTTTTAACAACCTATTACGAACTATTTTTCTTTCAAGATAATATAAAATATTTTCTATATCTACAATATTAAAAACAAAATTTTTGGAAATTAACATATTAATAATATTTTCTTTTATAATAAATAATGTATTTAATCTTTCTTGTTTATCAAAAATTTTATATGCACATATAATATCTAATTTAGACATATGAACAAGTAAATTAAATAATACATGATGTTTAATATGCATAGCACTATAATTATATAATGTAACAGGTACAGAATTAGCAAACAGACAAATATTTTTAATTAATGATTGTTGAGATTGGTGACCAAATAAAAGAGCATTTAATATTATATTCTCTTCTAATAAATTAGATTCTGATTCTACCATTAAAATACTATCTTCTGTTCCAGAAACAACTAAATCTAAATCAGTGTATTTCATTATTGTAGTATCAGGATTTAAAATATATTTTTTATTAATATAACCAACGCGAGCAACTCCTATAGTACCTAAAAATGGTACACCAGATATTTTTAAAGCAGCTGAAGCACCAATAATAGAAACAAGATCGGGATTAATTTCAGGATTTAAAGAAATTACTGTTGCAGTAATTTGTACTTCTTGTAAAAAATTTTTTGGAAATAAAGGTCTAATGGGTCTATCAATTAATCTAGCAATTAATATTTCATTTTCGCTGGGTCGTCCCTCTCTCCGAAAAAAACTACCAGGTATTCTACCGGCAGCATAAGTGCGTTCTTGATAATTAATCGTTAAAGGAAAAAATTTTTTTTTAGGTATACAATTTTTATCTACTACTACTGTTACAAGAACAATTGTATCATTCATATTGACTATAACAGAAGCAGTAGATTGTCTAGCAACCCTACCAGTTTCTAAAGTAACAGTATGATTACCATATTGAAATGTTCTAATTATAGAATTTAACAAAATAAAACCCTCTTTAATATTAAATATTTAAAATATAAAATAAAAATATTTAATTCAATATATTAAATAAAATATTTCATAAAAAAATAATTAATAATTTTAAAAAATAAATTATTAATAAAAGAGAACACTCTTTTATTAATAAAATATTAAATAATATAACAACATACCTATGCAAAAATATATTATTATTAAAATATTATTAATGACGTAATTTTAATTTGATTACGATATTATTGTAACGTGATATGTTCAATTTTTTTAAATAATTTAATAATTTCCTACGTTTGGAAACTATATTTAATAAACCCCTTTTACTAGCATTATCTTTTTTATGTATAGCAAAATGTTTTTTTAAATCATTAATTTTATAGCTCAATAAAGCAATTTGTACTTCAGATTGACCAGTATTTTTACTATCACTAGTATATTTTAATATATAATCCTTTTTTATTAAATTCATAAAATATAAAAACTCCCAATTGATCTAATCATTACATTACATTTATAACAAATTTATATTAATATTTAATGATTTATATGAAATTAATTGACCATATTGATCTATTCGACCAATAAAAAATTTTTTTGTATGATTTATAACAATAATTTTAACAATATTATTTTTCATCAATGAAGTAAAAAATTTTATATTTTTTTGACTTAATATAAGTAAAGAGTTCAATTTTACCTCTATACAATTTAAGAATATTTTTTGTATTGGGATAAAAAATTGATTTATAATTGTTATGCATAACAATTTAGAATATAACTTATGTAAATAATATAATTTCTTAAATGTAATACAATTATTAACCATGTATGAAGCAACTTGTATTCTTCTTAAATAAATTACATGTGCTCCACAACCTAATAATTTACCTAAATCATGCACAAAAGAACGAATATAAGTACCTTTAGAACAAAAAATTTTTAATTTAATAAACTGATTATTGTACCATATGCAATGAATTTTATAAACGCGAATATTTTTTGTAATTTTTATAATAGGTAAAATTTTTCTAATATATTTATATAAAGGTAATCCTTTATATTTTACTGCAGAATACATAGGAGCTACTTGTGTTACTCGACTCTGTAATTTCTTTAAAGAATTATACAACAGTATACTAGAAAAATTTACTATTCTTTCTTCTAAAATTATACCTTCGGAATCATATGTAGAAGTAATTTGACCTAATTTCATAATTACATGATAAGATTTATCACTATTGATAAAATTATCAATAAATTTTGTACATTTTCCAAAAAATATAGGCAATAAACCCGTGGCTAATGGATCTAATGTTCCAGAATAACCAACTTTCTTAACACCGAGTATTTTTTTTACTTGTTGTAAAATATTATTAGAAGATATACCTGAGGGTTTATCTAATAGTAATATACCATGAATATTTTTATACATTATATTTTATAAAATGATTTATATATTTATTTTACATATTTATATTTTTTTTAATAAATTAGATATTTTTATTCCTTCAACTAAAGAATTATCATAATCAAATAATAAAAATGGTATTTTCCTTAATTTTATCCTGTAAGATAACATTTTTCTAATATATTTTGATGCACCTTTTAAAATACAAAGAATTTCTTTACTATTTTTCTTATGATATAAATTATTATAACAATTTTTATTAATATTTAAAGAACTAATAAAAATTTTTGCAAAAGATAAATCACGTGATAACTTAACCATTGATATTGTAATCATACAATTAATTCTAGGATCACGTATATATCTTAATAAAATAATTGATATTTCTTTTTTTAATTCTTGAGCTATTCTAGTAGAACGATGAAAAGCCATAGTAGATGATTTATTAAAAAATTTCATAAAATATATTAAACATATTGATAATTATAAATAAATTTTTATGATAACATTTGATATGATTCAATCATATCTCCGACACAAATTTCATTATAATTCTTAACAACTATACCGCACTCTTTTCCAGTACCAACTTCATTGATATCTTCTTTAAATCTACGTAAAGATTCTAATTCACCTATATATATTATTTTATTATTTCTAAGAATACGAACTGAATATTTTTTCTTAATTACCCCGTTCATCACCATACACCCTGCAATAAAGGTATGTTTAGTTAATTTAAATATGTTCCTAACTTCAGCAGATCCAAAAAATAATGATTCTTTTTTGGGTATCGAATAAGTATTAATTATAGACTGAATATCATCAATTAAATTATAAATCACTGAATAATAATTGATATTAATATTGTTTTTTTTAATTAAACAATTAGCTAATACATTAGCCTTGACATTAAAACCTATTAATTGAGATCTAGAAGATACTGATAAAGATACATCTGTTTCTGTAATATTACCTACACTAGCATGCACAATTTTGATCATAACATATTTATTCGAAAGATTAGACATGTACTCTAAAATTGCTTCCAATGAACCTTGCACATCACATTTTACTACAAAATTTAAAATAATACGTTTATCTTGAACAAATTTTTCAAATACATGATTAACATCTGTTTCTTTCGTTGGAAAAACAATTTGATTCTCTTGAATATTTTTTTTAGATTCAATAATTTCTCTAGCTTGTCTTTCATTTTTTACAACATTGAAACTATCGCCACTATTTGGTACAGATGATAAACCAAATATTTCTACAGGAATAGAAGGCCCAACATGTATTAAATGATCTCCAAAACAATTTGTAATAGAACGTACTTTCCCATAACTTAAACCGCATAATATATAATCACCTTTATTTAATATACCTTCTTTCACAATAACAGTAGCTATTGGGCCATAATTTTTACTTAAAGATGCTTCAACCACTATACCACTAGCAATACCTTCTGATATTGTATATAATTCCATAATTTCCGATTGTAATAATATAGAATTCAATAAATTATTAATACCTTCACCAGTAATAGCTGAAACACCCACAAAAATAGTTTCCCCACCCAATTCTTCAGATAAAATAGAATATTTCATTAATTCTTGTTTTATTTTATCTGGGAAATATGTTGGTTTATCTATTTTATTAATCGCTACTATGAGTGGAACATTATAATGTTGTATATGTTTAATAGATTCTATAGTTTGCGGTTTAATACCATCATCACCGGCAATGACTAAAACAACAATATCAGTTAATTGTATACCTCTGGCGCGCATTTGTACAAAAGCAGAGTGCCCTGGAGTATCTAAAAAAGTAATAATTTTTTTTTCTACTTCTATATGATATGCTCCAATATGTTGAGTAATACCACCAAATTCACCACTTACTACTTTAGTAGAACGAATATAATCTAACAAAGATGTTTTTCCGTGATCTACATGCCCAACTATAGTGACGATGGGTGGTCTTATTTTTTTATCATATTTTTTATTTATAGAATAACAATTTTCTAACATTAATTTTTCTAATTCATTATCGTGACGTAAAATAACATCATAACCAATTTCTTCTACTATTATCTTAGCCAGTTTTTGATCTAAAATATGAGTATGATGAGCTCTAATACCCATTCCAAAAAACATGTTTATTAATTGTACACTTTTAATAGCTAATTTATTAGATAAATTAGATATTGTAATAGTATTACCAATAATAACATGTTTAACAAAATTATTTTTAAACTTTTTTAAATTCTGCTTTAATAAATATTTTTTTATATTTTTTATATTCTTAACAGGTGATTGAACAATTAATTGATTAAAATCTTGATTAGATATTACATCATAATTAACAGGTTTTTTATTTTTATTTTTAAATTTTTTTCTTTTACTACTAGAATGATTATCATAACTAATAATATTATTCTTATCTTGTATTTTATTTAAACTAGAAAAACGTTTTAGGTTATAATCATAAGATAAATGATTAATCATAGCTTTATTAGAAGAAACTTCTTTAATTTTTTTAGAAACATGTGTGTTAGTTTTTTTATAATATATTGAATTTTTAACTTGAAAATCTTTTTTTTTATTTAATTTATCTGGTTTTTTTAAATAAATATCATGTTTTTTTTTTACTTCTACGATATTTAAAATATTTTTTTTTCTCACATCATTAATTTTATTATATTGCCCTTTTGATATAGTATGAACATGATTCTTATTCTTGTTTTCAATATTTGTAATATTTTTATTTTTAATATTAATATATTTATTATTTATTTTATAATTTGTAGAATGAATAGATTTAGATTTATTAATATTTATTATGTTATTTTTTTTTTCATCATTTAATGATAATTCATTTTTAGAAGATAAATAATGTAATAATAATTTTTTTTCATTTAAGCTGATAGAGTCAGATTCTTTTTTTATAATACCTATACCTGCAAATTTTTTTATTAGCTCCAAAACCGATATGTTCATTAAATTAGAGAAAGATTTTAAAGTCATATTCATGATTTTACCTTTTATATAATTAAAATTTACCATTAAACCAACACATGTTTCTAGCTTCTATAATTAATGCACCGGCTTTTTTAATATTTAATTCATGAATATCAATTAAATCATAAACCGTTTGATTAGATAATGTTTCTAAAGTAAATATATTTTTTTTGTATAATTGAAATAATAAATCCTGATTCATACCATATAAAGATAATAAAGTGTATTGTGTATCTTTTGTATATATTTTTTTACTTATTAAAAGATTAGATAATATTTCATTCGAAATATTTTGTATTTTATATGCAGAATATTGATTCATTTCTTTTATTTTTAATAATTCAGAATATGGTATACATACTAAATCCTCTAAAGAAGAAATTCCCGATCTAATTAGAGCATACACCATACTTTTTTTAATGTTTAAATACATATTAAATGAATTTATAATTTTATATATTTTTCTTTTATTTGTACTATATAGATCATTTGTTGTTAAAATATTTAAATCCCAATTAATCAACTTTGAAGATAATCTAACATTTTGACCATTTTTACCAATTGCTTGTGCTAGATATTTTGCATCCACAGTAATATCTATTGAACGACTAGATTTATGAATAAGAATAGAAATTACCTCTATAGGAACCATGGCATTCATAATAAATTGTATTGGATTTTTATCCCATAAAATAATATCTATTCTCTCTCCACGTAACTCTCTAGATACTGCTTGTACTCTAAATCCCTGAATTCCAATACAAGATCCAATAGGATCTACAGTACTATCATAACTTACAACCGAAATTTTAGATCTAACTCCAGGATCACGAGAAACAGATTTAATCTCTACTAACTTTTCGCGAATTTCAGGAACTTCAATATAAAACAATTCTAATAACATTTCAGGAATCGAACGACTAATATATAATGTAATAATTTTAGATTTCGTGTATAACTTATATAATACTCCTTTAATTTGATCACCAATATTAAATTTATCTTTAGTTAATAAATGTTCTCTCATAATAATTGCTTCAACATCATTAGCTACATCTAATACTATATAATGACGAGTAATTCTTTTTACGATTCCCTTAATCATCTTACCTTTATTCTGATACAATTTTTCAATCATAATACTTCTTTCAACTTCTTTAACTTTTTTAATAATAATTTTTTTTGCTACTTGTATAGTAAATCGATCAAATGATACAGATTGAATTTGATATTCTATAAAATCATTTAATTTAGCTTCTTTATTTTCAAATTTAGCTGCTTCCAAAGTAATTTGTTTCGTAGGAAATCGTACCTTATTGACAATTTTCCATCTTCTTAATGTATTAAAATTACCACTTTTTCTATCAATATTAACCCTAACATCAATTTCTTGCGGGTGTCTTTTTTTTGTTACTATAGATAATGCTGTTTCTAACACTTCAAAAATTTTTTCACGAGGTAAAGATTTTTCATACGATACTAATTCTACCACTGATAAAATTTCTTTATTCATTATATCAACCTCAATATACTTAACATTATACTCCAAAAAACAATTTTAAATATTTTATATATTATTAATGTACTTTATAAAATATACAAATTTAACAAGTCATCGAGTAAATATAAAATCATTTAAATAAATTATTTTCATAAAATATTTATAAAATAGCATATAAATATCAAAATAAAATTTTATAAGACTATTTTATATCAACATGTTAAATATCAAATCCATCTTTAATACCGAGAGTGGGATTTGAACCCACATGCTATGTTATATAGCACTATCTCCTCAAGATAGCGTGTTTACCTATTTCACCATCCCGGCATAACAAATAAATATATAATATAATAAAAAAATCATATTTTATTACAATAAATATAAAAAATAATATATATTATATAATATATAATATATACATTTTATTTTTGTATAATGTATATTTTATGATTTAAAAAACAGATTAAAATACTGAAAAATAAAAATAAAAAAACAAGAATTTTTATTATAATATTTATAAAAGAATCATGATAAATAAAATCTAAAAAATTAAACTTATTATTATAATTATAAAAATTATCATAATTTAAATTATTAAATATAATTAATAAAATTAATATACAAGATATAACAATAAAAATACATAAAATAAAATTATACATAATAATACTATATCTTCCTAAAATAAATTAATATACATGTAATAAATTAACAATTTTATTATATATCATTTTTAACCAACTATAAAACATACAAAATTTAATTAATATATATATATTATAATATAGATCATTTAATAATACATAATAATAATTACAAAAAAAGATATATTTTTTAATAAACATTTTAAATCATATAAATATATTAATTTACAATATTCTATACAAAAATTTCTTTTATTTAACAAAAAATTTTTCACATTTTCTATTCATCAAATGATCAATTTGAAAAGAATTTAATGTTTCATATTTCATTAAAGCATCTTTCATATTATGTAAAATGTCTAAATGATCATATAATAAATTTTTAGCTCTTATATAATTTCGATCAATTAATAACTTAATCTCTTGATCAATAATACTAGATGTATCAGTAGAAGTAATATGTGATGTAGAATTTACGCTCTCGTAAAATACATTTTCTCTCGTATTATTTTTATATAGTAATGGACCTAATTTATCTGAAAAACCCCATTTTGTAACCATATTTCTTGCTAAATCTGTAGCAATTTGAATATCATTTACCGCTCCAGTAGAAACTTTTTGTACACCATAAATTATTTCTTCAGCTAAACGACCTCCGTATAAGGTAGAAATTTTACTTTCTAATTTTTCTTTACTAATACTTACAGAATCTACTTTAGGTAAAAAAAATGTTACTCCTAAAGCTCTACCTCTAGGAACAATAGTCACCTTATGAGCAGGATCATGTTCAGGTACTAATCTCCCAATAATTACATGACCTGATTCATGATATGCTGTACATTCTTTTTGAATTTCTGTCATCAACATAGACCTTCTTTCTGCACCAATCATAATTTTATCTTTAGCTTTTTCAAAATCTAACATCGATACTACTTGATTATTTTCTTTAGCGGCAAATAAAGCAGATTCATTAACTAAATTACGTAGATCTGCTCCAGAAAATCCAGGAGTTCCCCTAGCAATAATTAACGGATCAACATCAGATGCCAATGGAATATTTTTCATATGTACTTGTAAAATTTCTTTTCTACCAATCATATCTGGTAATGAAACAAAAACATGACGGTCAAATCTTCCAGGTCTTAATAAAGCAGAATCTAAAACATCTGGTCTATTTGTAGCAGCAATTAAAATAATTCCTTCATTTCCTTTAAATCCATCCATTTCTACTAACATTTGATTTAAAGTTTGTTCTCTTTCATCATTACCACCCGAAACACCACCTCTTTGACGACCAACAGCATCTATTTCATCAATAAAAATTATACAAGGAGATACATTGCGAGCATGTTCAAAAACATCACGTACTCTTGACGCACCTACACCAACAAACATTTCTACAAAATCAGAACCTGATAACGTTAAAAAAGAAACTTGCGCTTCACCAGCAATTGCTTTTGCTAATAATGTTTTACCTGTTCCGGGAGGTCCAATCATTAAAATACCATTAGGAATTTTTCCCCCTAATTTTTGAAATTTTTTTGGTTCTTTTAAATATTCTACTATTTCACTCACTTCTTCCTTAGCTTCATTACATCCCGCAACATCAGAAAAAGTAATTTTAATATTTTTATCAGTTACAATATGCATTTTACTTTTACCAAAAGAATTACTTTTTCCAACATTATTTTTAAATTGTTTCATGAAATACATCCATACTGATACTAATAGTAATGTTGGAAACCATGAAACAAAAATAGATAAGTACATATTATGTTTTTTGATAGGGATTCCATTAATAGCAATATGATGTGATAAAAGCAGATTTAATAATTTAGAATCATATATTGGAAGATAAGTACGATACTCTGTTTGATCTTTTTTTTTTAAAATAATATTATTACCATGTATAGTAACTTTTTCTACTTCATTTTTACGAACAGAAGATAAAAAATCAGTATAATCAATATTATTATCTCCTTTAAAAATGAAATTTATACCACATAATATACATATAAACAACATTAATGCCATTAACCAAAATAAAAAATTTTTTATTATATCACCCAAAACATTAACCTCATAAAAATTATAACCATATTAAAAATAAACTATGAAATAAAATACATTATTTTTTAAAACCTATAGCCAAAATAAATATTTCACGAGACCTATTACGAGATGCTACAGGTTTACACACTTTCACAATATTAAAATACAACTGTAATTTATTAAAAAAATTTTTCACACCTAATCCTTGAAAAATTTTTACTAACAATATCCCTTTGTTAGATAAAGTCATATACGCTATTTCAAAAACTAAGTTGGCTAAAAAAATAGAACGAGGTATATCTATTGTTGATATACCAGTAAGATTAGGAGAAATATCAGACATTACTACATCTACTTTTTTTTTTAATAATTGTAATATATGCATTCTAGTTTCTTGAATAGAAATATCACCTTGAATAAAAAATACTCCCGGTATATCAGACATAAGATTTATATCACAAGCAATAATATAACCATATTTTCCTATTTTATGCAGTGCATATTGAGACCAACTCCCAGGAAAAGAACCTAAATCAATGATATGCATTTTATCTTTTAATAAGTTATATTTTAAATCAATATCACGTAATTTAAACCAAGCTCTAGATCTCAAATTATTTAATTGAGCATCTTTAACAAATCGATCTGTAAAATGTTCATATAACCATCTTCGGGAAGAAATAGAACGTTTTTTTTTCATATAAGATATGTATTTTAATGTATGAAATAAAAAATAAATTTATATTGTTCGCATATAAATAAAAATTTATTTTTTTATTTATATGCTGTAAATACTATTTTTTCTAAAAAATAAAAAATATTTCAATAAATTAATTAAATATATTCAATATTTAAAATTTGATATTTTATTACTCCAGATGGTGTACTAACATCAACAATATCTTTGATTGATTTGCCAATTAAACTACGAGATAAGGGAGAGTTAATAGAAATTAATCCATTATTACAATCAGATTCATCATCTCCTACAATACAAAAAACAAATTTTTTATTATTATTTATATTTAATATACTAACGGTAGAACCAAAAACCACTTTCCCGTTATATTCGACATTTTTAATATCAATGACTTGTGCATAATATAATTTGGATTCAATATCTTGAATTCTTTGTTCACAAAAACCTTGTTCTTCTCTAGCAGCATGATATTCAGCATTTTCTTTCAAATCACCATGCTTTCTAGATTCAATAATTGCTTTAATAATTGCTGGTCTTGTAATTGATTTTAAATATTTTAATTCTTTTTTTAATTTTTTAAAACCATTAATAGTCATTGGTATTTTATACATAATTCTATTCCTTTTATATAATACATTACTAATCATTATAATTTTCATATACTATATTTTAAATAAATTACATTTTAAACATTGTATAAATAATTAATATTATTTAAAATAATATTTCAAAATACATCATATAAAATAATTACATTATGAAAAATAAAAATTTAAAAGAATATATTTTACAAAATGTTCAGTTAAGCAATATATATTTAAAAGGTGATAACAATCATATTCATATTATTGCTATAGGAGATATTTTTATTGGAATGAAAAATATACAAAAACAACAAATAATATATAAACCATTAACAAAATATATTATAAAAAAAAAAATTCACTCTGTTACAATTGATACATTTACCAATCAAGAATGGAAAAAAAAAAGAAAATCTTTTTTATAATACATGTTAATCATCAAAATACAATAACAACATAATACCTTAATAAACGATATTCTATTTCTCAAATATATGTAAAAATTTTTCACATAAAAATAAGGATCAAATATGTATGCTATTTTTGCGCATAGTGGAAAACAGTACCAGGTTAAAGAAGGGGAAACAGTAAGAGTAGAAAAAATCAACCTTGAACAAGGAAAAAAAATTACATTTTCAGAAATATTAATGGTAATACAAACAAACCAAGTATTTATTGGAGAACCAACAGTACATAATAGTTATATTCATGGATATATTTTAAAACACGGAAAACATAAAAAAATTAAAATTTTTAAATTTAGTAGAAGAAAACATTATAAAAAAAAACAAGGACATAGACAACATTTTACAGATGTAAAAATTGTCAATATTAGCATGAAACACTAAAAAGGATAAAATATGGCTCAAAAAAAAGCAGGTGGATCTACTAGGAATGGTAGAGATTCTCGATCTAAAAGATTGGGGATTAAAAAATTTGGAGGACAATCAGTACTTTCAGGATCAATTATTATTAGACAAAGAGGAACAAAATTTCATCCTGGTACCAATACTAAAATAGGTAAAGACCATACAATATTTGCAGTGAAAGCAGGAATAGTACATTTTAGTATTAATGGATTAAAAAAAAAAAAATACGTCAATATTATTTCTAATCAATAAATATTACCTTAAATCAAGATATAATTCGTATATATTATTACTAATATTATTGATAATAAAGATATTTATAAAAATTATGTCAAATAATATCATTAATCATGAGATATAGTAATATGAAATTTATTGATATGGTAAAAATACACGTTACAGGAGGTAATGGAGGAAATGGATGTATTAACTTTAGAAGAGAAAAATTTGAACCAAAAGGTGGACCAAATGGAGGTGATGGTGGAAATGGAGGTAATATATGGATTAAAATAGACAAAAATTTAAACACTTTAGTGGATTTTCGATTTAAAAAACATATTTATGCACAAAATGGCCAACCCGGACAACCTAATAACAAATCTGGTAAAAATGGATCCGATATAATACTATTTGTACCTATTGGTACAAGAATAATTAACGAATTAAATCAAGAAATTATTACTGATTTAAATACATATAATAATAAAATACTTATTGCCAAAGGAGGAGCAAAAGGAATTGGAAATAACAAATTTAAATCTTCAATTAATAGAACTCCATATCAAAGAACAAAAGGGAAAATAGGAGAAAGTAAATATATTCAATTAAAGCTTCTTTTAATAGCAGATGTAGGAATTGTAGGATTACCAAATTCTGGTAAATCAACATTATTGACATCTATCTCTCAAGCAAAATCAAAAATAGGTCCATATCCATTTACAACTATTATTCCAATATTAGGAACTGTAAAAGTAAAAAAAAAAAAAAAATTTATTATTGCAGATGTTCCAGGGATTATGAATGGAGCATCTAAAGGACAAGGTTTAGGAATACAATTTCTACAACATTTAGAAAAATGTAACATATTATTACATTTAATAGATATTTACAAAAAATTTGAAAAAATCATTTATAATATTCAAATTATTGAACAAGAATTACAAAAATATAATAAAAATTTATGGAATAAACCAAGATGGTTTATCTTTAACAAAATTGATAAATACAGTAAATCAGAAATAATATATATACAAGAAAACATTAAAAAAAAGATTAACATACAAAATATATTTTATTTCATTTCAGCCAAAAAAAAAATACATACAACAATGTTATGTAATAAATTAGTAAAATATTTAAATACATCTATCTATTAAATATTAATTATATAAACATACTATAAAAATCAAATTTATATAACATACATATTATATAATAATCCGGATGTTATATTCCGGATTAAATACACAAAATATAATATTGGTATAATCTATCTTTTAGAAAATTGTGGTTTTTTTCTTGCTTTTCTCAAACCTATCTTTTTTCTTTCTACTTTACGAGAATCTCTTGTAACAAAACCATACTTTCGTAATTGTGATTTTAAATCTTCATTATGTTGAATTAATACGCGGGTAATACCATGTCTAATAGCTCCCGATTGACCCGACATACCTCCACCAGAAACGGTAATATAAAAATCAAATTTATCTAATAAATTCATTTTTTGTAAAGGATCTAGAACAACAGAACGATCACTTGGGCGAAAAAAATATTGCAATAAAGTTTTTTTATTAATGCTAATTTCCCCACTACCTGGTTTCATAAAAACTCTAGCAGAAGAACTTTTACGACGACCAGTAGCATAATTTCTATTATTTATCATATACGTATCCAAATTAAATATTTAAATATTGGGGATTTTGTGCTTTATGAAAATGATCCTGTAAAGGATAAATTTTTAATTTACGTAACATAGAGCGACCTAAAGATCCCTTGGGTAACATTCCTTTTACTGCTAATTTAATAATTTCATCAGATTTTTTCAATAACATATCACAAAAAGCAACTTTTTTTATACCACCAATATATCCAGAATATCTATAGTAAAATTTATTTAACCTCTTATTTCCTGTTACAAGAACTTTTGATGCATTAATAACAACGATATAATCTCCAATATCAAGATGAGGGGTATACTCCACCTTATGTTTACCTTTTAAATAATGTGCTATTTTTGAAGATAATCTACCTAATATTTTATCTTTTGCATCAATATAATACCAATTTTTATTTACATGATGAAGATTAGCTACAAAACTTTTCATACATATTCCAATTTATTTACAACACCAACAAGATACAACAATTATAATATTTATATATGTGATTAATATAAATATTTTAAAAAAAAAGTAATATAAATATAAAAAATGTCTTATAATATATTCAATATCTCGTATCATAAAAATGATTTAACTAAACAAGGTGTACATTATGCAATATAAGAATATATTATCTAATATACGTTGTGAAATTAATAAAATTGATCAAGAAATATTATTTTTATTATCTAAAAGAAAAAAAATAGTTACTAAAATTGCAAAAAAAAAAATAATTAATCATATTCCTATACAAGACTTAAAAAGAGAAAAAGAATTATTAAATAATTTACAATCTCTATGTAAAAAATATTTTTTAAACAAAAGTTATATCATTGAAATATTTAAAATCATTATAAATGATTCAGTTATGTTACAAAAAAATATAAAACAACAATATGATAAAAATAAATTTATCAAACAAAAAACAATAGCATTCTTAGGACCAAAAGGATCTTATTCATATATTAGTACAAAAAAATATATTAAAAAAAATAAAAAAAAATACCATAAAAAAAAATATGATAATTTTATTGAAATATTTCAATCTGTAAAAGATAAAATATCAGAATATGCCATAGTACCAATTGAAAATAGTTACTCCGGGTTTATCGAACCAGTACATAGTATGTTAATTAACAATAAACTAAAAATTTATTCCGAATTTCATTTACCAATTAAACATTGTATATTATCTCCTATTAATACTACATTGCAAAATATCACAACAATATATAGTCACCCCCAATCATTTCAACAATGTAGTCAATTTATTCAAAATTTTCCTCATTGGAAAATAAAATATACAAATAGTACATCACAAGCCATGAAAATTATTTCACAAATGAATACCTATACTGCTGCAGCTATAGGAAGTAAAATAGGTAAAAAAATTTATAATCTACAAATCATTAAAGAAAAGATAGCTAATGATTTGAATAATCAGACCAGATTTTTTATCTTATCACAACAAAAATATAAAATAAATAATTCTCAACCCATCAAAGCAACATTAATAATAAAAAATAAAATAATAAAACAAGATGATATAATCAAAATATTTCAAAAAAACCATATTTTAATATCTATATTTATACCTATAATATATATCTTAAATAATAAAAAAAAAATGGGTTTTTATATAGAAACTAAAGAACACAACAAATTAAGTGCTATAAACCAGATTATTTATTATTTAAAAGAAAAAAAAATATTTATTAAATGTTTGGGAAAATATCCTATATTAAATATATCAAATAATAATCATTAATATAAAATATATTTTACAAATCTGTACAATACAAAACATAATCATTAAAAAATATTTTTTATCAAAATTATGTTTAGCAATATTAAAAAAAAATTTATATCACTTATTAAAAATATTTCTGGTAAAGGAAGAATTACAGAAAAAAATATTGCAAGTACTTTACAAAATATAAAAAAAACTTTATTAGAATCTGATGTATCATTAATTGTTATTGATAAAATTATTAAAAAAGTAAAAAAAAAACTTATTGGTAATAATATAAATCACCATCTTACCCCAGGGCAAGAATTTATTAAAATTTTCCAAACAGAATTAATATCAATTATGCAACATAAAAATCAAAACATTAACTTATTAAAAAAAAAACTCAATATAATACTTATAGTAGGTTTACAAGGATCAGGTAAAACTACTAGTATAGGAAAATTAGGAAAATTTATAAAAAATAAATATAAAAAAAAAATTTTAACTTGCTCTACTGATATTTATCGTCCAGCTGCAATACAACAGCTTAAAGTAATATCTGAAAAAGCAAAAATAGACTTCTTTCAACCTAAAATTCATCATGATCCATCTAAAATGAGCTTAGAGGCTATTAAAGAAGCAAAAAAAAAATTCTATCATACTCTAATTATAGATACTTCTGGAAGATTAAATAATAACATAAAAATGATGCAACAAATAAAAAATATACAAAAACATACTAATCCTATAGAAACTTTTTTTGTTATAGATTCTATGATGGGTCAAGAAGCAATTAATATAGCAAATACCTTTAATAATTTTTTT
Source organism: Buchnera aphidicola (Pterocallis alni) (assembly GCF_964059075.1). Lineage (NCBI taxonomy): Bacteria > Pseudomonadati > Pseudomonadota > Gammaproteobacteria > Enterobacterales > Erwiniaceae > Buchnera > Buchnera aphidicola. Next base: position 292,847 of record NZ_OZ060377.1, read on the forward strand.
AATATTTCTGGAATTATATTAACTAAATTAGATAGTGATACACAAGGAGGTGCTGCATTATCTGCTACTTATATAACAAAAAAACCAATTAAATTTGTAGGAACCGGTGAAAAAGTACATGCATTTTCTATTTTTAAACCAAAAGAGATTGTATCTCGTATTTTAAATATGGAAGATACATTATCTCTTATAACAAAAATAAATAAAAAAATTAAAAATATCCATTCTAAAACCATTAACAAAAAAATAGAAAAAAATAAAAAATTTGACTTAAATGACTTTCAAATATATCTTCAAAACACTAATAAAATTAGTAAAATAAATGAAATTATATCAAATATATATAAACCAGATAATAATACATCAGAAAATATTAATAATAATTTTATAAAAAAAATACATGTTATTATTAATTCTATGACACCTAAAGAAAGAAAAAATCCTAAAATTATAAAAGGGTCAAGAAAAAAACGTATATCAATAGGATCAGGAACTACTATACAAGATGTTAATAAATTATTAAAACAATTTGTAGAAATTAAAAAAATAATAAAAAAAATAAAAATACAAGGTGTACAAAAAACTTTACAATATATAAAAAATTTAATACTAAAATAATTTAATAATATTAAAGTATATTATAAATTTAAAAAAAATTTTATTTAATATAAAAGGAATAAATATGGTAAAAATTAGATTATCACTACACGGGGCAAAAAAAAAACCATTTTATAAAATAGTTGTTGCTGATAGCAGGTTTCCAAGAGATGGAAGATTTATTGAACAAGTAGGTTTTTTTGATCCTAAAATAACAGAAAAATCAAAAAATACCACTCTCAATATAGATAGAATCAATTTTTGGATAAAAAATGGAGCAATCTTATCTAATAGAGTGAAAAAATTAATTCATATACATTCTAAATAAAAAAAATAATTATTTATGGATAATCCATTAATAATTGGTAAAATTGGATCTCCATATGGAATTAAAGGTTGGAATCACTTATTTTCTTATACAGAAAAAAAAATACATATTTTTCAATATCAACCTTGGTTCATAAAAAAAGATCATCAATGGGGCCAAATACAATTAGAAGATAAAAAAAATATCAATAAAAAAATTATTATTAAAATTCACAATGTAAACGATAGAAACCAAGCGCAAAAATTAATTAATATATCAATTGCTATTAATAGTAACCAATTACCTAAACTGCCCCAATTAGAATATTATTGGAAAGATATTATGTTATGTAATGTGTTTAATAAAAAAAATAAATATGTTGGGAAAGTAATAAATATATTACAATCTAACACAAATGATATATTAATTTTACAAAATATTCACAAAAAAGAAATATTAATTCCTTTTATACAAAAAAAAATGATTCAAAAAGTAGATATTTATAAAAAAACTATTCATATAAATACTGAATAAAATTAAAAAATCAATTATATACAGTATAAAAGTAAAATTTCTTAAAATAGTAAAATAACTTATAAGATATTATAAAATAAAAAATTTACTCAAATTCATAACATATAATATAAAAAATGAAAAATCATTAAATATATCTATCTTAATAATAATAAAATTTATTCTTACCCCCAATGAACATAATATTAATAATGTAGTATGAGATACTATAAAATGAAAAATCAAACTATACAAAACATAGAAAAAAAATATATGTCTAAAAAAATACCTCATTTTAGAACAGGAGATACAGTAGAAATAAAAATATGGGTTATGGAATCTACAAAAAAAAGAATTCAATCATTTGAAGGTATAATAATTGCAATTAAAAACAGACAATTACAATCTTCCTTTACAGTAAGAAAAATATCTAATGGGGAAGGAATAGAAAGAATATTTCCAACATATTCCAATATTATAGAAAATATAATTATTAAAAAAAAAGGAGCAGTAAGAAAATCAAAAATATATTATTTAAGAAATAAAATTGGAAAATCAGCACGTATTAAAGAACGTATATAAAATAAAAATAATATTAAATAATTATATATTATATATACAAATATCTTGAATTATGCTAAATCCATTAAATCATTATATATTGAAACCAATAGTTCACATATTATAAATAACTATTGGTGACAATACATATAAAATATATCATTACATTATGTATAATCCACATATTTTATATAAATATTTTAATGAATTCATCAAAATATCAATAAAACTTTATCATATATATTTAGTAAAAAATATATTATATATAAAATATATACAATCATATTCTTGAATAATACAAAATATTGTATCAAATGATATCTAAATAATATTATAGATATATCAAACATTCAATATGTTAAATATGATCAAAGTAATATATCAATTATATTATTTCGTACAAATGAAGAATGCAATATATTAATGATTAAATTATAAAATTAACATTAATCTTATTAATATGTAAAAATATTTTATCATACATAAAATTAAAATATATAATTTACAATAGTAAAATATTCAAAAAACAAATTATAACATAATTAAAAAAAATATATTGCATAAAATGTTTATAATTCTTAATGAAAAATCTTTACAAAATTTATACAAATATTTAGAATTAATTATTAAATTATAAAATAAATAATATAATGTATAAATTTAAAATTTTAATATTAAATGGACCCAACCTAAATTTATTAGGATCTAGAGAATCTAATATATACGGAAATATTCCACTAAAAAAAATAATAAATAAATTATCTGAAAAAGCAAATAAAATACAAACAAAAATAAAACATATACAATCTAATGCAGAACATATACTCATTGAAACTATTCATCAATCAAAAAAATACGATTATATCATCATAAACCCGGGAGCATTAACACATACTAGTATAGCGTTAAGAGACGCATTACTAGCTGTAAATATTCCATTTATTGAAGTACATATTTCTAATATTTATGCTAGAGAAAAATTTAGATCACATTCGTGGTTATCTGATATTTCTCAAGGTATAATAACTGGATTAGGAATATATGGATATTTTTATGCTCTTGAAATAGCTGTAAAAAGATTAAACAATAACAAAAAATAAAAATATATAAATTATATTATATAGTATCATATTTATTTAATGTTTTATAAACCTATATTAGTATTCTTTGGTAATATTAAAACTGATAACATGAAAATCCTGTAAAATATTATATAGTAAAATATAAAAATATTTTTAACACTAAATTATAAAAAATAATATTAATAATCTATTGTATTATAATAGTTTTTAATCAATATTTTATAAATATAAAATAAAATAGAATAAAAATATTTATAAAATACTACTACATAAAAAATATTATTTACATATCATATCACAATAAATCATATATAATATTTTCAATTATTGCATTTTAACATAAAACATACTATAAATATTTTATAATATTCATCATATCATCTGGAATAGAAACATAAAAACTCATATCTTTGTGAATAATAGGATGAATAAATTTAATATGGCTAGCATGTAAACATTGTCTAGAACAGAATTGTATTCTAAAAAAAAATTTTTTTTTTATTTTTTTAGGAATACAATTTCGTAATTTATAAACAGGATCTCCTAATACAGGATGTTTAATATACATCATATGCAATCTAATTTGATGTGTTCGCCCTGTAAATAATTGAATATTTAAATGAGTATAATATTGAAACTTTTGTATAATATTATAATATGTAATAGATGGTTTTCCATCTTTATGTACCATCATGCGAATTCTTCTATTTATATCTCTCATTATCGGAGCACTAATTATATCTCCAGAAGTTAAATTACCAAAAACAAAAGCTTGATATTGACGTATAATTTCTTTTTTTTTCATTAAATCAATTAATCTCAAATAAGTAATAATATCTTTAGCTATAATGATTAAACCAGTAGTATTTTTATCTAATCTATGTATAATTCCACATCTAGGTATGTATTGTATATTTTTATTTCGGTATAACAAAGCATTTAATAATGTACCATGATGATTACCATTCCCTGGATGTACAACTAAACCTGCAGGTTTATTAATAATTAAAATATTATAATCTTCATAAAAAATATTTAAATCAATATTTTCTCCGATATGAAATATATTTTTATCAATAACAAAAATAGTAATTTTATCTCCAGGAAAAACTTTTTTATTAGGAATATTTACAATCTTATTATTTACCATCACTAAATTAGTAAGAATAAGATCTTTAACATAAGATCGAGAGTATTTTTTTAAAACATCCGTTAATGCTACATCTAAACGATTTTTTTTTATATGAATGGGTAAAATAATAAAACTAATTTTTTTCTTCATAATTGTAATGTACAAAAATTATGTATTTCATATATATAATTAACATATATATAAATATAATCAATAAATAATTAAATTTATATAATATATAAATAAAATTAATGTTTAATAAAAATACAGGATATGCATGATATATAAAATCAATGAAGTACGAAAAATGTTTATAACATTTTTTAAAAAAAATAATCATACCATTTTACAAAGTAGTTCATTAATCCCCCCTAAAAAATCTAATTTATTATTTACAAACGCTGGTATGAATCAATTTCAAGAAATTTTTTTAGGAAAAAAAAAACCCCCTGCTTTACAAATTGCTACGATCCAAAAATGCTTAAGAACGGGAGGAAAGCATAATGATTTAGAACAAGTGGGCAATAGTTTATACCATCATACATTTTTTGAAATGTTAGGTAATTTTAGTTTTGGTAGTTATTTTAAGAAAGAATCTATTCAATATGCCTGGAAATTATTAACAAATAAAAAATGGTTTAATATCCCAAAAAACAAACTATTTGTCACTGTATACTATAACGATTTAGAATCATATACAATATGGAAGAAAATTATTAAATTAGAAAAAAAAAATATAATACTTATTTATGATAAAGAAAATAAAAAATACAAATCCGATAATTTTTGGTATATGGATAAGACAGGACCATGCGGCCCATGTACCGAAATATTTTTTAATAAAACGAATGATTCCATCAATATTAATAATTTAAATAACAAAGATAAATACGTAGAAATTTGGAATATTGTATTTATACAATTTAATAAAATTAATAAAAATACATTAATACCATTACAAACATATTCTGTAGATACAGGTATGGGGTTAGAAAGAATAACATCTATCCTACAACATGTGAACTCAAATTACCAAATCGATTTATTTAAAAAAATACAGAAATCAATATGTTATATTAACCAATTACAAGATATTAAAAACAATGAATCAATTAATATAATATCTGATCATATCCGAGCAGCAATATTTATAATCAATGAAGATATTACCCCATCCAATGAATATAGAGGATATATCTTACGTAGAATTATTAGAAGAGCATTAATGCATGGTCATAAACTAAATATTAAACATACTTTCTTATATAAATTAGTACATAATGTTATTAAATTATTAGCAAAATCTGAAAAAACATTATTACATAAAGAAAAAAAAATTAAAAATATTATTAAACAAGAAGAATTACAATTTATAAAAACACTACAAGTAGGTTTGAAATTATTAAAATCAAAAATTAATAAATTAAAAAATAAAGAATTAGATGGAAATATAATTTTTTATCTTTATGATACCATAGGGTTTCCAATAGATTTAACAAAAGATATATGTAAAGAAAAAAATATACATATTAATTATCAAAAATTAAAAAATATTATACAACACCAAAAAAAAATACGAGAAGAAAAACAAAAAAAAAAAAACATAAAACATGCAATTCAGACAAATACTCAATCAACCTTTGAAGGATATAATAAAAATCATATTATTACTCATGTACAAGAAATTTTTATCAATGGTAAAACCAGTTCTATCATATCACAATATGAAAGTGGAATTATTATTTTAAATAAAACTACATTTTATGGAGAATCGGGAGGTCAAATAGGAGATAATGGCATTATTTATAATAATAACGCTATATTTAAAGTCACAGACACACAAAATTTCATGAATGCAATTGGACACATAGGTTATGTATATTATGGAACTATACAAATCAATGATATTATTGCTACACAAATTCATAAAAATAAAAGAATATTTATACAAAATAACCATTCTGTAACTCATTTATTATATTCTAGTTTAAAGAAAATTTTAAAATACAATATTGAACAAAAAGGTTCTTTTATTAATGAAAAACATATTAGATTTGATTTTTCCTATCCAAAAAATATAAAAAATAAAAAAATTGAACAAATAGAACACATAATAAATGAATACATTCAAAAAAATATTACTATAAAAAAAAAAAATACAACTTTTGAAAAAGCAAAATCAAAAAATTATCATTTTTTAAAAAATAAAAATTATAACGATAGTATCCAAACAATATCAATAAAAAAATTTTCCAAAGAAATATGCAAAGGAACACATACAAATCGCACTGGAAATATCGGAATTTTTAAAATTATATCTTTTAAAAACATTGCTTCAGGAATTAAAAGAATTGAAGCAATCACTGGAAAATATGCATTACAATATATACACCAACAAAGTAAATATATTCAAAAAATTAACAATATACTTAAATCAGATACAAAATCTTGTATACCAAAAATACAAAAAATTATAAATCGTTATAATGAAATCCAGCAACAAAATAATCAATTAAATAAAAATATAATTTTATACCAAACAAAGGAAATTATTAAAAAAATCATCACTATTAAAAAAATAAATTTTTTCTTTCAACAAACCACTATAAAAGATAAAAAATTATTAAAAAAAATGATAGAAATAATAATAAAAAAAATAAAATTATGTATTATAATATTTTTTTATAAACAAAGTAATAAATATATTTTTATTATTTATACAGATAAAGAATTAATATCATATATTACATCGCTAAAAATTATCAAAATATTTAAAAAATATACTTCGGGGTCTGGTGGAGGAAAGGTAGAATTTGCACAATATGCAACTAATAATATTACCAAAATCAATCTAGTAGTAAAAAAAATAAAACAATATATTAATACAAAAGTAAAATAAAATTATTTTATAAAATAATAAAAAATATATCATACATTATAAAATTTTTATAAAAATAAATAT